>JALRKU010000109.1 GCA_023254755.1 Aeromicrobium sp.
GCCGTCGCTGTTCGACGGGCGGTTCGGCCTGGCCGACCGGCGGCCCGAGGCCCTGGTCGACCTGCCCCGCTTCCCCGGCGACGACCTCGAGCCCGCGCGGACCGGCGGCGACATCTGCGTGCAGGCGTGCGCCGACGACCCGCAGGTCGCGGTGCACGCGATCCGCAACCTGGTGCGCATCGCGTTCGGTCGCGCGTCGGTCCGCTACTCCCAGATGGGCTTCGGCCGCACGTCGTCGACGTCGGCGGCCCAGGTCACGCCGCGCAACCTGTTCGGGTTCAAGGACGGCACCGCCAACGTCAAGGTCGAGGACGCCGAGGACGTCGAGGAGTTCGTGTGGGTGCACGAGGACGAGGGGCCGCAGTGGCTCGTCGGCGGCTCGTACCTGGTCGCCCGCCGCATCGACATGCGGATCGAGATCTGGGACCGCGAGCCGCTCGAGGGCCAGGAGGCCATCATCGGCCGGGCCAAGGGCTCGGGCGGACCGCTGTCGGGCGGCGACGAGATGGCCACGCTCGACTTCGAGGCCAAGAACGAGGCGGGCGAGCTCGCGATCGGCGAGAAGTCCCACGTGCGGCTGGCGCACCCGGACTTCAACGGCGGCGCCAAGCTGCTGCGTCGCGGCTACAACTTCGTCGACGGCTCGAACGGCCTCGGCCAGCTGTCGGCCGGCTTGTTCTTCATCTCGTACCAGCGCGACCCGCAGCAGTTCGTGCGGATCCAGAAGTCGCTGGCGGGCTCGACCAACGACCTGCTGAACGAGTACATCGTGCACGTCGGATCGGGGCTCTGGGCGTGTCCGCCCGGTGTCACGGCCGACGGCTGGTGGGGCGACACGCTGTTCGCCTGACGCGTCCCACGTCACGTCGGGCGCGTTCGCGCAGGTGAGACGGGGTGGTCGGCGCATCGTCGCGGCGTGTCGGCCACGCGTCGGTTACTTGTCGGTAGCGATGTGACATCGCCAGTGGCATACTCGCGGTATGACCGCTGTCGACGATGCACCCACGCGCGCCGCGGCCGTCGATCCGGCTCGTGCCGCGGCGCTCACCGCGCTGATCCGCACGACCACGACCGACGCCCGCACCACCACCTCACCGCTCACCGGTGACCCCGTCGCCGACGTCCCGGTCTCGAGCGTCGACGACGTCGAGGCCGCGTTCGTGGCCGCGCGGGCGGCGCAGGCCGACTGGGTCCGCACGTCGTACCGCGAGCGCAGCCGGGTGCTGCTCCGCCTGCACGACCTGGTGCTCAAGCACCAGGACGAGCTGATGGACCTGATCCAGGTCGAGTCCGGCAAGACCCGCGCCCACGCGTACGACGAGGTCGCCCACGTGGCGCTCACGGCCCGCTACTACGCGCGCCGCCTGCGCAAGCAGCTGCGCACCCGGCGCCGCAACGGCGTGCTGCCGGGCCTCACCTCGATCCGCGTCAACCAGGTGCCCAAAGGCGTCGTCGGCATCATCAGCCCCTGGAACTACCCGCTGACCATGGCGATCTCCGACGGCATCCCGGCGCTGGCCGCCG
>JALRKU010000068.1 GCA_023254755.1 Aeromicrobium sp.
TCTACCGGCAAAGAGGTTGTTGTGGTTCGAACCGCTCTCACCCGCGAACGCTGGGATGCCTTGAGAAACGCTGGCCGACGTCACGCGCCGCCTGGTCGACGACGGACACGACGCGGACACGCCCGCCGCCGTCGTCGAGCGCGGTTGCCTGCCCGACCAGCGCGTCACCGTCGCGACGCTCGGCACGATCGCCGCTCGGGCCGCCGAGATCGGCGCCGCTCCCCCGGCGGTCACGATCATCGGCGACGTGGTCCGCGCCCTCGACTGACCCGCGCCCCGCGTGTCGGTCCCCGCATCGCCGGCCGTCGTGGGAAACGATGACGGTGGCCCTGCGCGGTATGAGCGCGCAGGGCTCACGTCTGTCCGGACCCGGCTGGTCGGTGCGGGCGAGGGATCCGGTCCTCGCCCACGACCGGTCGTCCCTCGCGCCTGGCGGCCAGGACCCGCCCACCGGTCGCCAGCCGCGACGCAGGAGCGGCAGTCAGGCGCCGTCGAGGTTCCGGGCTCGCCCGACCACCACGGCACGACCGAGCAGGTCAGGTGCGTGCGGTGCGGCGCAGCCACCAGAGGCCGACGAACGGCAGCACCAGCGGGATGAAGCCGTAGCCCTGGCCGAAGTCGGACCAGACGGTCTGGTCGGGGAACAGCTCGGCGTCGACGAGGGTCAGCACGCCGACGGCCAGGACTCCGACCAGCTCGAAGCCGATGGTCCACGACGCGAGGCCGTGCCGGTCGGTCGCGAGGGCCCAGGTGGCGACGACGTACACGACACCCGCCAGGGCGGACAGCGCGTAGGCCACGGGTGCGTCGTCGGCCTTCGTCACCAGCTGGAAGACCGAGCGGGCGGACGCGGCCAGCGCGAAGACGCCGTAGACGGCGACGAGCACGCGGCCGAAGCCGTGGGACGTGGTGCGCGAGGTGTCAGACAACGGTGTTCTCCCAGATCCCGTGCAGGCGTGCGCACAGCACGGCCGTGGTCAGCATCGCCACGACCACGACCCCGGTCCCCCACCGCGACTTCTCCGCGATCCCCCACAGCACGGCGACGGGCGGGATGACGACCTGCGTGATCAGGTACGAGACGAACAGGACGCCGTCGACGTCGCGATCGGTGCGCGCGAGGGCGACGGACCCGCCGACGAGCAGGGCGACGAGGGCGACCTCGAGCACGGCGACGGCGTAGAACAGCGCGTTCGAGAACGCCTCGTCGCGCCACAGGTGCCAGGCGGCGAACAGCGCGACGGCGAGAGCCAGGACGGCGACGGTCCAGGCGACCGGTTCGGTCACGTCACTCCCTGCTCATCGGTGCGGTCGGTCGTGCGCCTCCTCCGCCGTGGCCGGCGGGTCGGCCGGGATCTGGAGGATCGCGCGCACCGAGTCTTCCACGAAGGTCCTCCAGTCCCGCACCCGGCGGAACATGAAGTGTCCGGCGCCGGGCAGCGAGGTCCACGTCGCGGTGCGCGCGATCTGCCGGGTCCGCTCGACGAACACCCGACTCCAGTGGGGCGACGTCCACTGGTCGATCGATCCGTGGAGGACGTGGAGGTCCTTGCCGGCGAGCGTCGCGTTCGGCTCCCCCTCGGGCAGCCAGGGGGCGAGCGCGACGACTCCCACGACGCCGGGGTCGTCGGCCACGCGGCACGCCGTGCGGCCACCCATCGAGTGACCCACGAGCACCACCGGGACCCCCGGACGTTCGGCAGCCAGCGTCGCCAGCGCCTCGCGGGCGTCGACGACCGGTGACGGGTCGGTCGGGCCGTTCCATCCTCGGTGCCGGAACTGCAGCAGGCGCAGCTCGAGTCGCTCGGCAGCGGCGAAGCCTCGCAGCGACCGTGCGAGCAGCAGGACACGCCACCAGCTCGCATGGCGGTCGCGGACGGGCTCGGTGCTGCGCTCCTGACCGCCGTGCAGGAACAGCACGACGGCGCGCGGATCGGCGCAGGAGGAGACGAGGTCGAGACGAAGCGGTGCGGACACGACGTCCATGGTTCCAGGAGAAACCTGGCCGCGCAGGGCGATGATCGTCACGCCGTCACGACCCATCCAGCCCCTCCACCGCGCCGAATCAGGGATGATCGGGGCAGCACTGACGAGAGGAACGGACGTGGCGGAACCAGCACGACTCCACGTGGCCGGTGGGGCCGCCGAGCCGGCCGACCCCTCCCTGCTGCTGCAGCGGGTGGCCCGGGGCGACGATGCCGCCCTGGGGCAGCTCTACGACCTCCTGGGTGCTGCCGTGCTGGCCCTGGCCCGACGGATCGTCCGGGATCCCGCCCGCGCGGAGGAGGTCACCCAGGAGGTGTTCGTCCAGGCGTGGCAGACGGCGGCACGCTACGACCCGTCCCGGGGCTCGGCCCGCACCTGGCTGATGACGCTGGCCCACCGTCGCGCGGTCGACGTGGTCCGCCACGACCAGGCCGCGACGGACCGTGAGGACCGCTACGACTGGTCGTCGGGTCCCGATCACGACGTCGTCTCCGAGACGGTCACGATCCGTCTCGAGCAGCAGCAGGTGCGCCGCTGTCTCGACGGTCTCACGCCCCTGCAGCGTGAGGCCATCGAGCTCGCGTACTACCAGGGCCACACCTATCCCGAGGTCGCCGAGCTGCTCGACGCCAACCTCGCCACCGTCAAGACCCGCATGCGCGACGGGCTGATCCGTCTGCGCGACTGCATGGGAGTGGAAGCATGACCGGCACGAACGAGCTGCACGACCTGGTGGCTCCGTACGCCCTCGACGCGCTCGAGCCGTTGGAGCGTGCGCGCTTCGAGGCCCACCTCGACACCTGCGAGGCGTGCTTCGAGGAGCTCATCGGCTTCGCCGCCACCGCGGCACGCCTCGGCGAGGCGCACGCGGAGACCCCCAGCACCGACCTGCGCGACCGCATCCTGGCCCAGGCCGCGTCGACGCCGCAGGAGCGGGTGCTGCGCACGACGATGCCCCCGCGGTGGCGCCGTGCGCTGCCTCGCCTCGCCGTGGCCGCTGCGCTGCTGCTCGGCGTCGCCGGTGTCGGCGGCTACGTCGTCGAGCACCAGCGCGTCAGCGAGGAGCGTGACCAGAACGTCGCGATCTCGCGGGTGCTCGGTGCGGCCGACGCCGAGACCTCGACCAAGAGCTTCAGCAACGGTGGCACGGTGCGTCTCCTGACGTCGCGGGAGCAGGACGCCGCGGTCGTCGTGGCCCGCAGCCTGCCGAGCCCCGGCGAGGGCAAGGTGTACCAGGTCTGGATGGTCAGCAAGGACGTCCCGACCTCGCAGGGCACCTTCACGACCTCGGGGACGATGCTGATGAAGGGCGTCTCGTCGGCTGACGCGCTCGCGGTGACGGTCGAGCCCGACGGCGGGTCGGAGCATCCCACGTCCGACCCCGTGGTGACGATCCCGGTCTGAGCGGATCTAGGGTGTCCGGGTGCCAGCATGGACCCGGGCTGCCCTGACCCTGTTCGCCGTGGGCTGGGGCGCCAACCAGTTCGCCGCGCTCCTGCCCGTCTACCGGGTCGAGGACGGCGCCACCCCGGCCGAGGTCACCCTGCTGTTCGGCGCGTACGCGGCGGGGCTGATCCCGGCCCTGCTGGTGGTCGCGCCGATCTCCGACAGACTCGGCCGGCGACGCGTGATCCGGCCCGTGCTGGCGCTGTCGTTCGTCGCGACCGTCGTGCTCATGGCCAGCGGGCACTCGGTGTGGCTGCTGCTGGTGGGCCGTCTGCTGGCGGGTGTCGCGTCGGGGGCGGCGTTCGCGCCCGGGACGGCGTGGGTCAAGGAGCTGACGACGGGGCCCGCGGGCACGGGCGCTCGACGAGCCGCGATCGCGCTGTCGGCGGGCTTCGGCACCGGCCCGCTGGTCGCAGGCGTCCTGGCGGAGTGGGCGCCCTCGCCCACCGTGCTCCCCTACGTGCCGCACCTGGTCCTCACCGTCGCGGTGGCGGCCGTCGCCTGGACCACCCCCGAGCCGACGCACGCGGCCGCGGGGCCCGTCGATCGTGAGGCGCGCCGCGTGCTCGCCACGGTCCGTGGGCGGCCGTTCGTGCTCGGGATCGTGCCGAGCGCGCCGTGGGTCTTCGGCGCGGCCACGCTGGCGTTCGCCACCGTTCCGGCCGTCGTGGAGCTCCCGGGGCCGGAGGTGGCGACGGGCGGTGCCGTCGTCGCGATGGCGTTGTGGACCGGCGTGCTGGTGCAGCCCACCCGACGGGGCAAGGACCCCTGGACCACGATCCTGCTGGGTCTCGGGTCCGCCGTCGGCGGATTCGCGCTCGGGCTGGTCGCCGCCCAGTCCGGGAGCGGGTGGCTCGGTCTCCTCGCGGCCCTCCCCCTCGGCGCCGCGTACGGCCTCGTGCTGGTGGGTGGGCTGACCCTCGTCGAGCAGCTCGCCGATCCCGCGGACCTCGCGACCGTCACGGCGGTGTTCTACAGCCTGACGTACCTCGGGTTCGCGGCGCCGTACCTCGGCACGCTGCTGCTGGCGCACGTCAGCGGACCGGCGGCGATGACGGTGCTCGCCGCCCTCGTCCTGTGCGTCGTCCCCGCGGTCGCCGCGGGACGACGATCAGTCGGCTGAGCCGCGGGCCCGCTCGATCGCGGACATGGCGTGGAACACCACGACGGCCGCGATCGTGCCCAGCGCGATGCCGGTGAACTGCAGGTCGCCGAAGGTCAGCGTCAGGTTGCCGATCCCGATCACCAGCGCGACCGCCGCGGTGAACTGGTTGACCGGCCGGGAGAAGTCGACGGCGTTGTCGATCCAGATCTTGACGCCGATGACGCCGATGAGTCCGTACAGCGCGACCGTCACGCCGCCGAGCACGCCGTCGGGGATCGTGTTGATGACCTCGCCCACCTTGGGCGACAGCCCGAGGAGGATCGCCACGACGCCGGCCACCCAGTAGGGCGCGGTCGAGTAGACCCGGGTCGCCGCCATGACACCGATGTTCTCGCCGTACGTCGTGGTGCCCGACCCGCCACCCGCGCCGGCCAGCGTGGTCGCAAGACCGTCGGCGAGCAGGGCCCGTCCGGTGCGCTCGTTGATGGTGTCGTCACCCGCCAGGTGCGCGACGCTGCGGACGTGGCCGACGTTCTCGGCGATGAGCACGAGCACGACGGGCAGGAACGCCGGGACGACGTTCCAGGCGGTCGCGTCGGGGCCGTGGAAGTCCGGCCAGCCGATCCAGCCGGCCCGGTCGACGTCGCCGAAGTCGAGCAGTCCGCCGATCCCTGCGAACACGTATCCCACGACCACTCCGACGACGATCGAGAGCCGGGCCAGGAGCCCGCGGAAGACGACGGCGACGAGCAGCACGACGGCCAGGGTCACGGTGGCCGTCCACGGCGCCTTCGCGAAGTTCGCTGTGGCGGCCCCGGACAGGTTGAGGCCGATGAGCGCCACGATCGCGCCGGCCACGACGGGCGGCATCAGCGCCTCGATCCAGCCGGTGCCCGTCACCGTGACGACCAGGCCGACGAGGGCCAGCAGGACGCCCGTGACGAAAATGCCGAAGGTCGCCGCACCCGCTCCCCCGGAGGCCATCGCGGCACCGATCGGCGCGATGAACGCGAACGACGACCCGAGGTAGCTGGGGAGCCGGTTGCCCGTGAGCACGAGGAACAGCACCGTGCCCAGGCCGGAGAAGAACAGCGTGGTCGACGGCGGGAAGCCGGTCAGCCGTGGCACCAGGAAGGTGGCGCCGAACATGGCCACCACGTGCTGGGCGCCGATTCCGATGGTGCGCGGCCAGGTCAGGCGCTCGTCGGGCTTGATGACCTCGCCCGGGGG
>JALRKU010000074.1 GCA_023254755.1 Aeromicrobium sp.
CCTCGCCGACCGACTGGCCGCCGGAGGACGACGGGGCCATGCCGTAGACGTCGAGGCCCCGGTAGGAGACGCGAGTGGGCGCCTGGGCGCGCACGCGGTACGCGGCGAGGTCCTCGGGCGTGAGCGACCCCGGGGGAGCGGGCAGGTCCGCGTCGTCAGCGAGACGGGGGTGCTGGACGACGTCGGAGATCTCGCCCGCGAGGTCACCGCGGTAGAAGGCGCGCGGGCCGCCCCGCGCGATCGAGGTGAGGGTGTCGGCCAGGTCCGGGTTGCGGAAGGTCGTGCCGACCCTCGGCGCGTCGCCGCCCGGCAGGAACAGCCGCGCGGTGTCGGGGAACGCCGCGAAGCGGTCGGCGTTGTCGAGCGTCTGGCTGCGGAACGTGGCGTCGACCGGGAAGCCCCGGCGCGCGACCTGGATCGAGGGCTTGAGGGCCTGCTCGAGCGACAGCGTGCCGAACCGATCGAGCGCCGCGTCCCAGGTGGCGACCGTGCCGGGGACGCCGACGGCGACGCCCGACGACACGAGCTGAGGGGTGAACGGGTAGGGCTCACCGGTGGCAGGGTCGACGAACGCATCGGTCGTGATGCCCGCCGGCGCGGTCTCGCGACCGTCGATCGTGCTGACCCGCTGGCGCTTCGCGTCGTAGTAGACGAAGTAGCCGCCACCGCCGATGCCGGCGCTGTAGGGCTCGGTGACGCCCAGCGTCGAGGCCATCGCGACCGCGGCGTCGGCCGCGTTCCCGCCGCGGCGCAGCACCTCGCGGCCCACCTCGCTCGCGGTCCGGTCGACGGACGCGACGGCGCCACCGGTGCCCCGTGCCGTGGGTGACGGCGCCGTGGGCGACGGTGCCGTGGGCGACGGGCCGCCCGGGTCCGATCCGTGGGCCGTGGCCGGTGCGGTCAGGGCGACGGTCGTGGCCAGGACGGCCAGCGACGTGGACGTGGTGCGACGGTGCATGCGATCCCCCCGAATCGACGTGTCACCACCGTACGACGGATTCAGTCCGCGTGGTCGACCCGCGTGCGCAGGCCGAGCACTCCCGCCGCCAGGCAGACGAGCGCGACGAGCGCCATGAACGGGCCGAACACGTCCTCGGGGCTCCACTGCGTCGCGGCCCAGCCCGCCAGGATCGTGGGCACCGCCATCGCGGCGTAGGCCAGCACGTAGAACGCCGACATCACCTCGCCGCGGTGCTCGGACGGCACGTGGTCGGTGAGGTGGCGCAGCGAGCTGCCGAAGGCGAGGCCGAAGAAGAGTCCGAGCACTGCGGAGTCGATCGCGATGGCGACGCCGTGCCCCGAGTGCACCGCGGGGATCGCGAGCAGCACCATGGCGGCCGTGCCGAAGTCGCCGACGATCGCGGCACGGCGAGCCTCCCAGCGACCGGCGACGACCTGGCTGACCGCGGCTGCACCGGCCGACAGGCCGACCACGACCGAGCCGAACAGGACGTGCTCGGCGTGGATCGCGCGCGAGGCCATGGCGGGGTAGAGCGACAAGAACACGCCGAGCACCGACCACGAGGCCATGACGCCCAGGGCGGAGAACCGGAACTCGTGGCGGATCGAGGCGGGCACGCGGGGGCGGGCGACGTTCAGCGTCGTGGCGCGGTCGGTGGCGTGGGTCTCGGGCAGGACGAGGACCACGACGAGCAGGACGACCACGGCGGCCGAGATGATCGCGAACGGGGTGACGAGGGGGTGCGGACCGTGATCGGCCAGGGCCCCCGTCGCGACCACGGCGGTCGCGATCCCGACGTTGAAGGCGACGCCGGTGCGCCGCCCGGTCACCGCTCCGTCGTCGGGTCGCAGGTCCAGCAGCGCCGCAGTGGCCGCCACGACCGTCGCGCCGACGCCGAACCCGTGCAGGGTGCGGGCGACCAGGAGGGACGCGACGCCGTTCGCGGTCATGAAGACGACGAGTCCCGCCAGGATCAGCGCGATGGCGGCGAGCAGCACGGGCTTGCGACCGTACCGGTCCGAGATGGCACCCGTGACGAGGACGGCGACGAGCGCGGCTCCCGCGTAGACGGAGAAGACGATCGTCGTGGTGAGCGGTGCGAAGTGCCACTTCTGCGCGTACAGGCCGTAGAGCGCGGCGGGGGCGCCCGACGTGCCGAGCGCCACGGCCACGAGGGTCAGCACGGTCGGAAAGGCGAGGCGGTGCTCGGTCCTGGTCGCTGTCAACGTGCTCACGGCGGGTCTCCTGCTAGGTTTGATCGTGATCGAACCTCACTGTAGACCTGGGTTCGATGATCATCAAACCTCGTGAGGTGTGACGTGAGCGACGACCCGTCGTCCTATCCGGTGGCCCCGGTGCAGGACGTGCTGCACGCACTGGCCGATCCCGTGCGCCTCGAGATGGTGCGCCGACTCTGGGAGACCGACGGCTCGGTGCAGTGCTCGGGGCTCTACGACGGCGTCAGCAAGTCGACCGCCAGCCACCACTTCAAGGTGCTCCGCGAGGCCGGCATCTCCGAGCGGTCGTACGTCGACGGCGTCGTGCACCACCGGCTGCGGCGCGACGAGCTCGAGGCCGCGCTGCCCGGTGTGGTCGACGGCATCGTCGGGGCTCTCGCCCACCAGCCCGTGCGCTGACACACTGACCTCGTGGAGCTCGCGCTGACCGTCGTCACCGTCGTGACGATCGCGGTCGCCGTCGCAGGCCTGGCCGGCCGCTGGTCGATGTCGGCGCCGCTGGTGCTGATCGTGGCGGGCATCGTCGGGTCCTACGTGCCGTTCGTCCCCGACGGGGAGCTGACCCCCGACGTCGTGCTGCTCGGTCTGCTGCCCCCTCTGCTGTACTCGGCGTCCATCAAGACGTCGCTGCTCGACTTCACCGCCAACCGCCGGCCCATCGCGCTGCTCAGCGTCGGCCTGGTGCTCTTCACGACGTTCGGGGTGGGTGTCCTGGTGCACCTGATGCTCGACGTGTCGCTGGCGGTCGGCTTCGCGCTCGGCGCCGTCGTGGCGCCGCCCGACGCGGTGGCCGCGACCGCGATCGCTCGTCGCATCGGCCTGCCGCGTCGCGTCGTCACGATCCTCGAGGGCGAGAGCCTGGTCAACGACGCGACGGCGATCGTCACGTTGCGCACCGCCATCGCCGCCGTCGGCGGCTCCATCTCGGCCTGGGAGGCGGGCGCGTCGTTCGCCCTGTCGGCCGTCGGCGGCGTGGCGGTGGGGCTCGTCGTGGCGCTCGTGGTGACCAGGATCCGCAAGGTCATCCAGGACGAGGTCACCGACGTCGCGGTCTCGCTCATCACCCCGTGGCTGGCGTACCTGCCGGCCGAGGAGATCCACCTGCCCGGAGTCGAGGGTCATCCGTCGGGCGTGCTCGCGGTGGTCACGGCCGGACTGCTGCTCGGTCACAAGTCGCCGGTCATCCAGTCCGGTTCGTCGAGGCTGCTCGAGCGCACCAACTGGGCGACCATCTCGTTCGTGCTGGAGAACGCGGTCTTCCTGCTGATCGGCCTGCAGGTGCGGTCGATCGTCGAGGACGTCCGCGACAGCGACCTGGGTCTCGGCCTCATCGTCGGCACGAGCGCCGCGGTGCTGGTGGCGGTCATCGCGTTGCGGCTCGCCTGGGTGTTCCCGGCCACCTACCTGCCCCGGATGATCCCTCGGATCCGCGAGGCCGACCCGCCGCCCTCGGCGCGCACCACGTTCGTGGTCGGCTGGGCCGGCATGCGCGGCGTCGTGACGCTCGCCGCGGTGTTCCTGCTCCCGGCCGACACCCCCGAGCGCGAGGTGCTGGTGCTCATCGCGTTCGTCGTCACGGTCGGCACGCTGATGATCCAGGGCATCACGCTGCCCTGGGTCGTGAGGGCGCTCGGCGTGCCCGGACCCGACCGGCACGAGGACCACCTGCAGGAGGCGTCGGTGTACCAGTCGGTCACCGAGGCCGGGCTTCGACAGCTCGACGATCACGCCGACGAGCTGTCGCCCGGGGTGGACCACCGGCTGCGGGAGCGGGCCATCGATCGCACCAACGCGATCTGGGAGCGGCTGGGCGGCATCGACACCCCGAGTCGGCAGTACTCCAAGGCACGGATGGCGATGCTGGCGGCCGAGCGCGAGGAGCTGCTGCGGATCCGGGCCGAGGGACTGGTCGACCAGGCGATCCTCACGCGCGTCATGAACGCGCTGGACGTCGAGGAGTCGATACTGGACAGAGCCTTCCTCGACGAGACCACGGCGGACCGCATGACCGAGCTTCGACCCACCTATGCCCAGGGCGGACCCTGCGACCACCTCGCGGAGGCCTGCCACGTGCCCGACCCGCGCACGCCCGCCGGCTGCGAGGAGTGCCTGCGTGACGGCGGTCAGTGGGTGCATCTGCGCCTCTGCATGGCCTGCGGGCACGTCGGGTGCTGCGACTCCTCGCCCGCCAAGCACGCCACCGCGCACTTCCACGAGACCGACCACCCCGTCATGCGGTCGTTCGAGCCCGGCGAGGCGTGGCGGTGGTGCTTCGTCGACGAGGTCACCGGATGACGCTGTCGGCTCGCGAGGACGCCAACCGTCGCATGCTCCGGGCCCGTGACGCGATGGACCGCGGGTTCGCCGAGCCCCTCGACGTCCCCGCTCTCGCGGCGATCGCCTACGTCTCCGAGGCGCACTTCAGCCGACAGTTCAAGGCCACGTTCGGCGAGACGCCGCACCGATACCTGCAGCGGCGCCGCATCGAACGGGCCGCTGCGCTGCTGCGCGACACCGATCAGGCGGTCGTCGACGTCGCGACCGCGGTGGGCTTCACCAGCCTGTCGACCTTCACCCGCACGTTCGGCCAGGTGATGGGCGAGACCCCCGCCGCCCACCGGGCGCACGCCTCGACCGCCGCGGTGCCGTCGTGCTTCGAGAAGGCCTGGCGCCGCCCGGCGCAGCACGTCGTCGTCGGTCGAGCAGTTTCGGACAAGTCAGCGGCCGGCTGAGTCACTAGCGTGGATCCCATGACCACCATCTCCTTCCGCCAGTCCCAGATCTACGTCCTCGACCAGGACGAGGCCCTGGACTTCTACGTCGGCAAGCTCGGCTTCGAGGTGCACACCGACGTCGACCTCGGCTTCATGCGCTGGCTCACGGTGTGCCTGCCGGGCCAGCGCGACCGCGAGCTGCTGCTCGAGCTGCCCGGCCCGCCCGCCATGAGTCCCGAGACCGCCGAGCAGGTCCGCGACGCGCTCACCAAGGGCGCCGGCGGCGGATGGTTCTCGCTCACGACCGACGACGCGTACGCGGTGGCCGAGCAGCTCCGGGCGCGGGGCGTGGAGTTCACCGACGAGCCCTCGGAGAAGCCCTACGGCGTCGACTTCGGCGTCCGCGACCCGTTCGGCAACAAGATCCGCATCGGCACCCTGAAGGGACAGTGACCGTGCCTGCTCTCCACCTCACCACGACGCTCGAGCCGCGCGGTCCGGCGGCAGCCGTGATCCTCACCGACGAGCAGGTCGCGTCGCTCGGCGGCGGCAAGGCGCCGGCCGTGCGCTACACCGTCGGCGGCCAGACGATCCGCGGTCGCATCGGCCGCATGGGCGGCGAGTGCCTGATGGGCTTCAACAAGGCGGTCCGCGCCCAGCTGGGCGTCGAGGCCGGTGACGTGATCGACGTCGTCATCGAGCTCGACGAGGAGCCGCGCGTGTACGACGCGCCGCCGGAGCTGGCGGCCGAGCTCGCCCAGGACCCCGCGGCGCAGGCCGCCTGGGACGCCCTCGCCCCCTCGAAGCGCAAGGAGCACGCTCGGTCGATCACCGAGGCCAAGGGCGACGACACCCGCGCGCGTCGCGTGGCGAAGGCGCTGGACGAGCTGCGGGGCTAGCCGCCCTGGTCGAGGTACGCCGCAGCGAGCTTCTGGGGCGCTCGGGCGAGCCACGCGTCCTCGACGATCTCGGCCAGTCGGTCGGGGTCGACGCGGTCGAGCCGGACCAGCACCGACGCGTGGCCGTCGAAGTGCGACACCGTGAAGAACGCGTCGGGGTCAGCGGTCAGCAGGGCCTTCTTCTCGCCGAGGTCCTCGACGCGAGCGCCCATGACGGGACCGTCGGGTGCGTCGTCGCCCAGCTCGGCGCGCTCCTTGGCGCGCAGCGGGCGGTCCCACACGAACATCAGCCCGCCGACCCGCCACGTGGCGTTGCCCCATGCCGGCTTCTCGGTGACCTCCGGCAGCGCGAGCGCCACGCGGCGCACATCGTCGATCGTGGCCATCAGACGGCGCGCAGCAGGCGCCAGACGATGACGGCGAGGGCGAGCCCCTGGCCGACCACGAGGGTGAGTCCGTGGTGGACGACCGTCGCGATGTACCGGGTGACCAGGCCCGCGTCGGCCGCGACGCCGTCGACGGAGACCGCCGACGGGACGAGCACGGCGAGCAGGAGCAGCGACGCGAGCAGCAGCACCGGCGGCACCATGCCGGCCGGGAAGAGGTCGCGCACGTCGACCGCGAGCGCCAGCGTGACGACCACCAGCACGAAGCCGAGCGAGAACAGGAAGCCCAGGTGCCCGTCGACCAGGTCGAGCAGGGTGATGGCCCCCGTCGCGACCACGCCGAGCGTGACCATGCCGCGGACCGTGAGGTCCTGAGCCGCGAGCCCTGCGGGCGTGCGCGGTGCGGGCCGGGACGCCGGGTGCGCCATGCCTACGACCGTAGCCCGTCGAGCAGCTCGGGAGCCGTCATTCCGCGCGGTGTCGTCTCGATCGTGCGCGGAGCGGCGACCGGGTCGTCGGACACCTGCAGTGCTGCCAGGCGGCGGGCCGAGACCAGGAAGCGCGACTCGATCGACCCGATCGCGTCGTTGTAGGCGCGCACGCTGGACTCCAGCGAGCGGCCGAGCCGGTCGACGTGCTCGGTGACGGTGCCGATGCGGGAGTACAGCTCGCGCGCCTCGGCCCAGATGTGGCGGGCGTTGTCGGCCAGCTGCTCCTGGGTCCAGGCGTAGGCGACCGTGCGGAGCAGGGCGATGAGGGTGGTGGGCGTCGCCAGCACCACCTTCTTGGCCGCGGCGTGGTCGAGCAGCGCGGGCTCGGCCTCCAGGGCCGCGGACAAGATGGCCTCGCCCGGCACGAACAGCACGACGAACTCCGGCGAGGAGTCGAGCCGGTCCCAGTAGGCCTTGCTCGCCAGCTGGTCGACGTGCGTCCGGAGCTGGCGCACGTGACGACGCAGGTGCTCGTCGGCCTGGTCGTCGGGCTCGGTCACCAGGTCGAGGTAGGCGTCGAGCGGTGCCTTGGAGTCGACGACGACCGTCTTCCCGCCGGCGAGGCGGACCACCATGTCGGGGCGCAGCACCGTGTCGCCGCTCGTGGTGACCTGCAGGTCGAAGTCGCAGTGGTCGAGCATGCCGGCGAGCTCGGCGGTGCGCTTGAGGTGCATCTCGCCCCAGCGTCCGCGCACCTGGGGCTTGCGCAGCGCGGTGGCCAGCGACGCCGTCTCGCGGCGCAGCGAGTCGTTGGTCAGCCGCACGGCCTCGACCTGCTCGCGCAGCTGGGCGTGCCACTCGATGCGGCTGTGCTCGAGCTCGCGCAGCCGGTCGCCGAAGCGGTCGAGGCTCTGCTTGACGGGGTCGACCGCCGCGGCGGTGGCCGCGAGGTCGGGGGCGACGGCCTGGCGCCGGCCCACGAGCAGGCCGATCGCCAGCCCCGCGCCCAGGGCCAGGACGGCGGTGAGAAGGAGGGGGAAGGCATCCATGACCTCATGGTGCGCGGGGGGTCGGACAGTCTGGTCGGCGTACGGTCGGAGGGTGGACCGCATCACGACCGACCGGCTCGACCTGCGACGCGTCGGCCCGGGGGACGTCGACCTGGTCTTCGACCTGTTCTCCGACCCGCTCGTCGCACCCTGGAGCGGCACCGGGGTCGCGATGGTCGACCGCGCGGAGGCCGAGGCGCGCGTCGAGCGGTACGCGACCCGCGGCGGCGGCCTCGCCTGGGCGGGGGTGTTCGTGGTGCAGGTCCGCGAGACGGGCGAGGACGTCGGGATCGCGCTCCTGGTCCCGCTCCCGTCGAGCCGGCAATTCGACCGCCACGACGTCGAGATCGGCTGGCACCTGCTCCCGTCGGCCTGGGGTCACGGATACGCGACCGAGGCCGCGCGGGCGCTGGTCGAGCGAGGCTTCGCGGCCGGGGCGACCGAGCTGCACGCCGTGACCGATCCCGACAACGCGCGCTCGCAGGCGGTCTGCCGACGCCTCGGCATGACCGACCTCGGACTGCGGCCCGACTGGTACGACCTCACCCTTCGGGCGTTCCGTCTGCGCCCGTAGAATCGCCTCTCGTGGCTCTCTCCATCGGCATCGTCGGACTTCCCAACGCAGGCAAGTCGACGCTCTTCAACGCGTTGACCCAGAACGACGTGCTCGCAGCGAACTACCCGTTCGCCACGATTGAGCCAAACATCGGTGTGGTGAACTTGCCCGACCCTCGGTTAGACACGCTCGCCGAAATATTCGGCAGCCAAGAGATTTTGCCCGCAGCGGTATCGTTCGTCGATATCGCCGGAATCGTGAAGGGCGCAAGCGAGGGGGAGGGGCTCGGCGATATCGACGAAC
>JALRKU010000084.1 GCA_023254755.1 Aeromicrobium sp.
CCCGGGCGTCACGTCCCACGGCACCTGCGCGGCGTCGAGCCGGCGGGTCTGCTCGTGCAGCGCCGAGTACACCGACGGGTCGCCCGACGTCAGCCGCACCACGTCGAGGCCCTGACGGTGGGCGTCGACGACGACCTCGGTCATCTGCTCCAGGTCGAGGTCCTGGGTGTCGACGAGGCGCGCGTCGGCGCGGCAGTGGCCCAGCACCGCGGCGTCCAGGTACGTGCCCGGGTAGAGGACGACGTCGGCGGCGGCCAGCAGGTCGACCGCGCGCAGCGTCAGCAGGTCGGCGGCGCCCGGCCCGGCACCCACGAAGTGGACCGTCACGACGGGGTCTCCTGGTCCTTCGTCACGGCCCACTGCGTGATGGCGCGGGCGGGGCTCCAGCCGGTGAACGAGCCGATCGGCGCCGCGTGCTCGACGTGGAGGCGGGTCAGCTCGCCGCCGTGCGCCCGGTAGCGCTCGGCGAGCACCGACTCGGTCTCGAGCGTCACACCGTGGACGACGAGTCGACCACCGGGACGCAGGGCCGCCCAGCAGGCGTCGATCAGACCCGGCTCGGTCGCGCCGCCACCGACGAACACGGCGTCGGGCGCCTCGAGCCCGTCGAGCACGGTGGGCGCGTGGCCGACCACGACGTCGAGCCCCGGGACACCGAGGCGCGCCGCGTTGCGTCGCACGCGCTCGGCCCGGTCGTCGCGCTCCTCGATCGCGATCGTCCGGGTCGTCGGGTGTGCCCGCATCCACTCGACGCCGACCGATCCGGCGCCGGCGCCGACGTCCCAGAGCAGCTGACCGGGCATCGGGGCCAGCCGGGCGAGGGCCGACGCGCGGACGTCGCGCTTGGTGAGCTGGCCGTCGTGCTCGAAGGCGTCGTCGGGCAGGCCCGCGAGCACGCCGAGCGTGGGCGGTGCCGACGCGACCAGCTCGACCGCGACGACGTTCAGGTCGGGCGACCGCTCGGCTCCCCAGGTCGCTGCGACGCCGCTGGTGCGCGCCTCCTCGGGGGCGCCCAGGTCCGACAGCACCGTGAGCGGGCTGGGTCCGTAGCCGGCCTCGGTGAGCAGCGCCGCGACCTCGGCGGGGGTGCCGCCGTCGGACGACAGCACGATGAGCCGCAGGCCCGGCGCCAGCGACCGGGCGACGCGGTGCGGGTCGCGACCGACGAGCGTGACGACCTCGGTCGACTCCGACGACCAGCGCATCCGCGCCCGCGCGAGCGCGACCGACGAGACCGCCGGGAGGATCTCGACCGCGTCCTCGCCGAGCAGCTCCACCAGCGTCGTGCCGATGCCCGACACCAGCGGATCACCTGACGCGAGCGCCACGACCGTGCGTCCCTCGTGGCGCTCCAGCAGCGCCGGCAGCCCGTCGCGCAGCGGCGACGGCCACTCCTCGCGCAGCTGGGCGTCCGACGGAGCGAGCATCGCCAGGTGCCGCCGGCCGCCGAGCACGACGTCGGCCGCCTCGACGACCCGCTGCGCACTCGCCGACAACCCCGCCGGCCCGTCCGCCCCGATGCCCACGACCCTGATCCTCATCTCGCCGACGATATCCGCCGAACCGCCCGGGCGCGGAGACGGGACACCGGGACGCACGGCGCCGCCCGCGCCGTCCCACTCCCGACACCGACGCAGACGGGTGGCCATGCCGCGGATACCCTGTGAGCACAGGTCCGAGGTGCCTCTCGCGAGGAGAATCGGGAAGCCGGTGAGAATCCGGCACAGGGCCCGCTGCGGTGACCGGGAGAGACGTCCCGGAAGTCCGAAGACCGGCCTCGGCGCCTGACCCATTCACGGCAGACGAGCGGGAGCCCCACATGCCACAGCAGTACCCCTTCAGCGCCGTGGTCGGCGCCGACCCCGACGACCCGGGCGACATGGCGCTCGCCCTGGTGCTGTCGACCATCTCTCCCGCGATCGGCGGGGTGCTGGTGCGCGGCGAGAAGGGCACCGCCAAGTCGACGATCGTCCGGGCGCTCGCCGCCGTGCTGCCGCCGATCGACGTGGTGGCCGGCGACCGGTTCTCGACCGATCCCCGCGAGACCGACCCGCTCTCGCCCGACGGACCGTTCGGGCCGGGCGCCGCCGTCGAGACCCGCCCCGTGCGTCTGGTCGAGCTGCCGGTCGGTGCGACCGAGGACCGCGTGCTCGGCTCGCTGCACCTGGAGAAGGCGCTCACCGAGGGCGTCAGCGAGTACGAGCCCGGGCTGCTCGCCCGAGCGCACCGCGGCATCCTCTACGTCGACGAGGTCAACCTGCTGCACGACCACCTGGTCGACCTGCTGCTCGACGCCGCCGCGATGGGTCGCTCGACCGTCGAGCGCGACGGCGTCTCGGTCGAGCACGCGGCCCGGTTCGTGCTCGTCGGCACGATGAACCCCGAGGAGGGCGAG
>JALRKU010000103.1 GCA_023254755.1 Aeromicrobium sp.
AGCGCATCGCTGCTGAGCCGGCACTGCTCGACACGGTTGCCGACACCGCTTTCTGGGACCGGGTCAGGGAACGAGAGCCCGAGTGATCGTGGTCGACGCCAGCGCGGTGGTCGACCGACTGCTGCGCGGCCAGGGCTTCGACGACGACCTGGTGGCACCCGACCTGATGCCGGTCGAGTGCGCCTCGGCGTTCGCCCGACTCGAGCGCGGGGGACTGCTCGAGCGAGTCCACGCCGACGCGTGCGTCGCGGCTGTCCGCGACCTGCCCGTCACGCTGATGTCGGACCGAACCCTGCTCCCCGCCGCGTGGTCGATGCGGTCGTCGGTGGCGATCGCCGACGCCTTCTACGTGGCCTGTGCTCTGGCCACCGGAGTGCCGCTGCTGACGCACGACCGCCGCCTCGCTCGATCGGCCGAACGTCTTGGCGTGGTGGTTCAGTCCTGAAGGTCGCGGGGCGCGGACTGCTCGCGGTAGAAGGCCTGCACCTCGAGGGCGGCCTCGTCGTATCGGTCGACCGGCAGATCGAGCGCGCGCCGCACGCGGTACCGGCCGTTGAGACAGCCGGGCGGGAGCTGGTCGAGGTCGTCGGGGTCGACGTCGCGCAGCGGGATGGTGAACCAGCGGTGCGCCTCCTTGAGCCGCCCCTGCTCCTCCAACAGGTCACCGACCCACTCGATGTTGACGGCACCGAGTGATCCAGTGCGGGTCGCGGCCAGCAGTTCGCTGAGCAGCGCCGCCGACGCCTCCTCGTCGCCCGCGGCGAGCTCGACCGACAGCAGGCCCGTGCGCGGGTCGAGCGACGTGAGCCCGCCGTCGGCGATCGCGTCGCGGTAGGCCTGGCGGGCCTCGTCGAGCTGTCCGTCGAGCGCTAGGTAGTCGGCCAGCTCGCAGGCGAACTCGGCGCGCCCGGTCTCGCCGGGCGCGAGGGAGTCGACCAGTCGCCGGAACGCGGTGCGCCGTTCGGCGCCCTCCAGGGAGAGCGTGATGCGGTCGGCCTCGTCGCGCACCTCGTCGATGTCCATGGGACGACTCTGTCAGGTCGGCTCGACGGCTGCTGCGGTCGTCCACAGCAGACCGCGCCCGCGGGCGTCCGGCAGCACGGCGAGCAGCTCTGCAGCGGCCTGCTCGGCCGGGACGCCGAGCAGACGGCTGTACGCGATCGCAGCAGACGGCGTGCGGTTCTGTGCCGCGACGCAGTGCAGGAACACCGTCTTGCCGTCGGCACGGAATCGCTGCACCTGGGCGGCGACATCGGCGAGCACGTGGGCCAGGTGGGGGTTCTCGGCAGGGTCCTCGGTGTCGACCAGGCGCACCTCGACGTGGTCGATCGGCTCCACCCCGGGCGGAGCCACGTCGTCGGCACCGATCCGGCACAGCGAGATCACGGCGTCGCACCCGTGCGGGGGAGACGTGACGGTGCCGAGGAGCACGCCGGCGTCGTGCGGGTGCGGAACCAGCGTCGGCGGTGCAGATCGGTAGGCGTGGCTGTCCAGGTGGGGAGCGTCGGGCCAGCCGTCGCCGTCGATGCGTCCGCGGTTGAGCGTGCGAAGCGACAGCGCCACGAGTCCCCGAGCGCGGTGTCCGCCGTACCCGTGGACCCGGCGAGACCAGTCCAGCGGGACGGCCGACCAGCCCCAGCGCGCACCGAGCAGGCCGCCGGCGATCGCGGCGACGGTGTCGGTGTCGTCGCCGGTGCGCACGGCGTTGGCGAGTGCAGCAGCGAAGTGGCTGGCGGGATCGTCGGACGGCACCGGGGTCCAGGTGATGGCCGCCCAAGCTGCCTGCAGCGCCCACACCGTGTAGCCGTTGCGGTCGAACCGGCGCGGGTCGACGCCGGTGGCCTCGTCGATCCACTGTCGCCACCGTTCGCGGCGGGACTCCGGCACGAGGTCGAGCCCGCCGAGCAGGTCCAGCTCGCCGGTCGTGACCGCGACCCGCACGGCCTCGGTCCACAGCACGCACGAGTCGAGGCCGAGCGGGTCGGCGTGGGTCAGCATCGCGACCGACCGGGCTGCCGCGGCGGTGGCGTCGCGGTCGCGGACCCGGCTCAGTGCGACGATCGCGGTGCGCATCAGTGCGCCGTTGCCGACGCGACCGGGCTGGGCCATGGCCAGTGCCTGCGACGCCTCGCGCATCCGTGTGCCGACCGGACCCGTGCCATGGCGGGTCTCGGCGAACACGGCTCGGGTCTGGGTGCCGACGTCCTTGGCCCCGGCCGCCCAGTCGAGGAATCGCTGCGCGATCTGGTCCAGCGCGTCGGCGGAGGTGAGGTCCGCGCCCGAGCGGGCGACCTCGGCGATGCAGACCGCCATCGCCGTGTCGTCGCTGTACTCGCCGGGCGCGAACCCGAACGGCCCGCCGCCGGCCATGCGCGGTTCGAACGCGTCGTCGAGGGCCGGGCCGAACTCGTAGGGCACGCCGAGTGCGTCGCCGCACGCCTGACCCAGCAGCACGCCTGCCGCTCGATCTGCCTGGGTCATGAGCACCACCACCTTCGTGTCACTCTGACCATAACGCGTCGGTCCGACAGAACCTCAGCTGCCGAGCTTCCAGCTGATCTCGCCGGACGACCAGTCAGCCGTTCCTGCGTAGGAGTAGCCGGAGACCGTGTCGTCCTTGTTCTCCTTGTTGACCGCGATGCACTCGAACGTCCCGGTCAGGGCGGTGAGGTCGTCGGTCGAGCCGCCGACCGCGGTGCAGCTGGAGTACTTGATCGGGCCCTCGAGGAGGTCCTGGCGCACCAGCTTGCGGGCGTGCTTCGTGATGTTCTTCTCGAGTTGGTCGACGGTCTCGGCCCGCAGGTCTCGCTCCAGGTCGTCGGCCTCCTCCTGCGCGGCGGCCTCACGGTCGGCGGCTTCCTGCGCAGCCTGCGCCTCGGCCACCGCGACGCGATCGCGCTCGTCCGCGTCGCGTTGTGCCTTCACCAGCACCGCGCCCGCTCCGGCGCCCGCGACCACCAGGACCGCGACGACGCCGAGCACCAGCCGGCGCGACGGCCTGCGGGACCGCACGAATGCGGTGCCGCAGGCCGGGCACGTGTCGCCCGTCGTGGTGCTCTGCGCGCTGCACCGGCGGCAGACCCGCGTGTAGGACGGGCTGCCGCCCTCGACGTCGCTCATCAGAACGTGTCGTTGATCGTGATGGCGTCGTACGACGTCGGCATCTTGTCGGTACTGCCGCAGTCCACCGTGGTCGTCTGACCGACCGGGATCTGCTCGGTCGTGCAGTCGACGAGCGCGAGCACCTCGGTGCCCTTCATGAATTTGATCTCGACGAGCGCGCCGTCCTTCTCGTCACGGTTGTTCGTGACCTTGAGGCCGGTGATCTCGACGTCGCCGAGCACGTCCTCGCCGATCTTCCAGCCCTTGGCGTAGTCGAAGCCGAGCACGCTGAACGCCTTGCCCTCGGTGATCTCGAGCGGGTTGTCCGGACCGCCCGGCTGGGCGTCCTTGTCCTCCTCGGCCTGGATCGCCTTGTCCGCCTCGTTGATCGCGCCGCCGACGAGGGCGGTGCAGCCGACGAACAGCAGCGCCATGCCGATGAACACGCCGATCAGCACGTTGCGCACGGTGTGCTTCTTCTTCGGCGGCTGCGGGGCCGGCGGCGTGTGGTCGGTCCAGGCGCTGCCGTCCCAGTAGCGCAGGTTCCCCGACGGGTCGGGGTAGAAGCCGGCGGGCGCGGAGGCGCCGGCGGGCGTGGTGTTCTCGGTCATGGGGTTCCCCTCTGGCTCGACCCTGTGCCGAGCGCGAGAGTGATCCTGCGGGCGACGGCCGACGAAAATCCCCGAATCGCGGTGCGGCGCGCAGACCTGGCTCCTTCGAGCCAGTCATCTGGCCCGGTCGAGCCGCGGGTTCACGATGTGGTCGGGCGGGTACGCCACGGGGCGGACGTGATGTGCTGGAGCGTCCACATCTTTCGGGGGAAGGAACCTCGTGGCCACTTCGACGACGCCCAAGACGTTCACCCAGCGGTTCCCGTTCTGGGCCCAGATCTTCGCTGGGCTGGCGCTCGGTCTGGTGCTGGGGCTGATCGCGCGACGGTACGAGCTCGACCGCCTCACGGAGGCGCTCGACATCGTCGGGTCGAGCTTCGTGTCGCTGCTGCGCACCATCGTCGTGCCGCTGGTGTTCCTGGCGATCGTGGTCAGCGTCGCACGGCTGCGCGAGGTCGCGAACGCGGCGCGCCTGGCGGTGCAGACGCTGATCTGGTTCGCGATCACCGCGGCGATCGCGGTCGTCATCGGCATCACGATCGGTCTGGTCACCGATCCCGGTCTGAACACGAGCGTCGACGCGGGGCAGGCCGCGGACCCGGGGACGTCGGGGTCGTGGATCGACTTCCTGCAGGGCATCGTGCCCAGCAACATCCTGGGCCTGTCCGGTTACGACAACGGCGACGGCTCGATCGGCATCGACTTCAACGTTCTGCAGATCGTGGTCATCGCCCTGCTCGTCGGCGCCGCGGTGCTCAAGACCGGCGCGAAGGCCGAGCCCTTCGTGGCGTTCGCCGAGTCGTTCCTCGCCGTGATCCAGACGGTGCTGTGGTGGATCATCCGGCTGTCGCCGATCGGCACGCTCGGCCTGATCGGCGCGGCCGTCGCCACCTACGGCTGGGACCTGCTCGGGCCGCTCGCGGTGTTCACGATCGACGTCTACGTCGGCTGCGCGATCGTGCTGCTGGTCGTCTACCCGGTGCTGCTGAAGCTGCACGGCTTGAGCCCGGTCAAGTTCTTCTCGGGCGCGTGGCCGGCGCTGCAGCTGGCTTTCGTGTCGCGCAGCTCGGTCGGCACGATGCCGCTCACGCAGTACGTCACGGTGCGCAACCTCGGCGTCTCGCGCGACTACGCGTCGTTCGCGGTGCCGCTCGGCGCCACGACGAAGATGGACGGCTGCGCCGCGATCTACCCGTCGCTCGCCGCGATCTTCGTGGCGCAGTTCTTCGGCGTCGACCTGAGCCTGACCGACTACCTGCTCATCGCGTTCGTCTCGGTCGTCGGCTCTGCCGCGACGGCGGGACTGACCGGCGCGGTCGTGATGCTGACGCTCACGCTGTCGACCCTCGGCCTGCCACTGGAGGGCGTCGGTCTGCTCCTCGCGATCGACCCCGTGCTCGACATGATGCGCACCATGACGAACGTCGCGGGCCAGGCGCTGGTGCCGACGATCGTGGCGCAGCGCGAGGGACTGCTCGACCACGCGGCGTACGAGGGGGAGCGGGCGTCGGACCCGATCGGGGAGCTCGCCGACGTGTCCTGACCTCCCGATCCGGGGCGAAGTATCCGCAGATCGACGACCTCGTCAACGACCGACACGCATGTGGTTCCTGTGAATCGTGATACTTCTGTGGCCATCGGTGCGGAAGACAACTAGATTCAGCGCGTGGACAGGTCTCGGGTGTCGCGTCGCGCGGCCGTCGTCGTGGCGGCGGCGTCGGTGCTGCCGGCGCTGCTGGCGGTCAGCAGCGCGTCGGCCGACGACCCCACGGCCGCCGAGTTGGAGTCGCGGATCGTCGCGACCCGTCAGCAGCTCAACGGCCTCTATGCGCAGGCCGCCGCCGCCAACGAGCGAGTCAACGGCGCGACTCTGCAGCTGCAGGAGGCCGAGGCCCAGCTGAAGCGGAACCGGTCGGTCGAGGCCAAGGCGTCGAGCAGCTATGACCAGCAGCGCTCGGTCGTCGAGGCGATGACCGTCGAGCAGCAGCTCAACGGGTCGACCAGTCAGGCGAAGCTGTCGGTGCTGCAGGGCGCCGAGCCGGCTCAGGTGCTCGAGGACGTCACGAGTCTGTCGGCGATCGACGAGGCGATGACGGCCCAGCTCGACACCCTCGACGCCAGCCGCACCGTGCTCGACTCCGCGACGCGCGCGGTCGAGGCCGACGTGCGGCAGCGGCGCGACGCGCTGGCCGACCGCAAGAGCGCGCGTGGTCAGATCGACGACGCGATCGCGCAGGCCGAGTCGCTCGCGGACCAGATGGCCGCCGAGCGCGACGGTCTGGTCCGCCAGCTCGCCCGTGCACAGAACACGTCGCTCGCCGAGGCCAGCGACCGCATCGACCAGATCGACGAGCAGGTCGACCAGTCCGGACCCACCGTGCCCGGAGGCGGCGGAGGCGGCACGACCCAGCCGACCACGCCCACGGCGCCCGCACCGACGACGCAACCCACGCCCAAGCCGACGCCGACCCCCACCGCTCCGCCCGCGACCGACCCGCCGCCTGCGTCCAGCTCGGCGGTCGAGAAGGCCATCGCGTACGCGAAGGCGCAGCTGGGCGAGAAGTACGCGTGGGGTGGCGCCGGCCCGTCGTCGTGGGACTGCTCGGGCCTGACGATGCGCGCCTGGCAGTCCGCCGGCGTGAGCCTGTCGCACTACGCGCCGTCGCAGTACACCGCCACCAAGAAGGTCAGCGTCGGCACGATCAAGCGCGGCGACCTGCTGTTCTGGAGCAACGGCAGCGCCTCGTCGATCTACCACGTCGCGATCTACCTCGGTGGCGGCCAGATGATCCACGCCCCGCGGCCCGGCCGCACGGTCGAGATCGTCCCGGTGTCGTACTGGATCAAGCCCGACCTGGCGTCGCGTCCGGGCTGACGAGTCGTTGTGCCGTCGCCGCTATCCTCGGCGAGCGGGCGCAGAGTGAGCGCCACCGACGAGAGGTGACCGATGGCCGACTTCCAGGTCGAGTTCGACTCCGACACCGAGACCACCAAGCAGACCCTCACGAAGCTCATCAGCGACATCGGCGAGCTGCGGTGGACCGGCGACGCGGGCACCTTCGCCGGCAGCGGCTTCGCGAGCGGGGTCAAGGGCGACGTCAGCGTGGCACCTCAGGGCGACGGCAGCCTCGTGCACTTCGGCTACTCGCTGCCGTTCAAGCTCAAGATGCTCGGCGGGAAGGTCGACTCCGAGATCCGCAAGGCGCTGGAGAAGAAGGGCGGACGCGTCGTCTGAGTCAGGCGCCGAGGTGCGTCGCGACAGCGATGGACCCGACGCTGCCCGTGGCCATCACGGCGACGACGACCGCGAACGCGGCGATGAACCGCACGTGGTGTCGATCCGTGACCGTGGCTGTGAGTGCTGTCAGGGGGTTCGGGGACAATGGACGGATGAGACGCCGGGCCCTCGTGGCGACCGCCGCGCTGCTGCTCGCGGCGTGCACCAGCGGCGTCGACGAGCGACCCGCGCCGGCACCGTCCACCACCGCGGCGAACCGGGTGCCCGTCTCGTGGCCCACCGCCGACGCGACAGAGGCCGGATTCGACGCCAAGGCGCTGGCCCGGATCGACCGGCACCTCGAGAAGTCCGGCAGCTCGTGCTTCGTCGTCGTGCACGACGGTGCCGTCGTGCACGAACAGTACTGGAACGGCGGCGAGCCCACGCTTGCCCGGGCCGCGTTCTCGGTCACCAAGTCGTTCACCTCGGTGCTGGTCGGCATCGCGGCCGACCAGGGCCTGCTCGACCTCGACGACCGGGTGTCGCAGTACGTGCCGCAGTGGAAGGGCACGGCGTCGGCGGACGTCACGATCCGCGACCTGCTCAGCAACACCTCCGGACGCCAGTGGGACTTCGAGTCCGACTACAACAAGATGGCCTTCGCCGAGCCCGACAAGACCGCGTTCGCCATCGGGCTGTCCCAGCAGCACCCCCGCGGCACCACGTGGACCTACAACAACAGCGCCATCCAGGTGCTGTCGGCCGTGCTCCGCGCCGCCACCGGTGAGGAGCCGGCCGAGATCGCCCAACGCGAGATCCTCGACCCGCTCCGCATGACCGACACCACGTGGTCGAACGACCAGGCTGGGCACACCATGACATTCGCGGGGGTCAGCTCCACGTGCCTCGATCTCGCGCGGTTCGGACAGATGGCCCTCGGTGAGGGGCAGTGGGACGGCACCCGCGTGGTGTCGCGGTCCTACCTCGACGAGGCCACCCAGCAGTCGTCCAGCGACCTGAACGCCGCCTACGGTCTGCTTTGGTGGGTCAACCAGCCCGGCATCGTCCTCGGCGCGCTCCAGGCCACCGACCCCGAACGCCGACCGTCGACTGACGACACGGGCCGGCTCGCGCCCCGGGTTCCCGACGACGCGTTCTGGGCGCTCGGTCTGGGCAGCCAGGTCGTCGCCGTCGTGCCGAGCGAACGCCTCGTCGCGGTCCGCATGGGCGTCCAGCCCACCAGCTCTCGTGCGGTGTCGCCCGACCGCTTCACCGGCGATCTGCTCGATGCCCTGAAACGCTGACGCCGCGCCGCTAGGGTGACGGCCATGAGACGCCGCGCGTGGATCCTGCCGCTGGTCGTGGTGGCCGCCGCCGGCTGCACCGTCGAGGCGTCGATCGGCGCGAAGTCGGTCAGCCCCGACGAGCTCGAGAAGCAGATCGCGGCCAAGTCGACCCAGGAGGGCCTCACGCCCTCGTCCGTGCAGTGCGACGACAGTCTCTCGGCCAAGATCAACGCCACCGCGGCGTGCATCGTCCTGGCCAACGACCTGAAGTACACGGCGACGGTTCGCGCCACGAAGATCAAGGGGTCGACCGTCTCCTTCGACCTGCGCATCCCGCCCCCGGCCGTCGTCCCCGTCGAGACGCTCGAGGACCAGGCGCGCCAGGTCATCGGTCCCCGGATCGACGGTGAGATCGCGTCCTTCACCTGCGACGACGAGCTCGAGGGAACGGTCGACGCGACCACGCAGTGCCAGCTCGAGACCGACGAGGGCCAGGTCGTCGACCTGCTCGTCACCGTCACCGAGGCCGACTTCACCAGCGTCGACTTCCGCTTCGACCCCAACTGACGGGTCGGTCCCTTTGGGGCATGCCGCCTGACCGGTCGCTCGCTGGGCTCGCGACGGGGCGGCCGGGTCAGCGGCGCAGGGCGACGAGGCGGGCGAGCTCGGCGTCGCTGAGCTCGGTGAGCGCGGCATCGCCGCCGTCGACGATCGCGTCGGCCAGGGTGCGCTTGGCGGAGATCAGCTCGGCGATCGACTCCTCGATCGTGCCCTCGCTGAGCAGGCGGTGCACCTGCACGCTGCGGGTCTGGCCGATCCGGTGGGCGCGGTCGGTCGCCTGGTCCTCGACCGCCGGGTTCCACCAGCGGTCGTAGTGGATGACGTGATCGGCGCGGGTGAGGTTCAGACCCGTTCCGGCCGCCTTGAGCGACAGCACGAACACCGGGACCTCGCCATCCTGGAAGCGACGGACCATGTGCTCGCGGGTGGGCACCCCGGTGCCGCCGTGCAGGAACTGGGCGTCGACGCGCTTCTCGGCCAGGTGCCGAGCCAGGAGGCGGCCCATCGTGGCGTACTGCGTGAAGACCAGGACGCCGCCGTCCTCGGCGACGATCTCCTCGATCAGCTCGTCGAACACCGTGAGCTTGCCCGAGCGTCCGCCGAGATGCCCGTCGGGCTGGCGCAGGAAGTGGGCGGGGTGGTTGCAGATCTGCTTGAGCTGGGTGAGCATCTTGACGACCAGGCCCCGTCGTTGGATTCCGTCGGCCTGCTCGATCTGCGCCATCGACTGGCGCACGACCGCCTCGTAGAGACCCACCTGCTCGCGCGTGAGGTGCGTGACGTGGTCGGTCTCGATCTTCGGCGGGAGCTCGGGGGCGATGCCCGGGTCGGTCTTGCGACGGCGCAGCACGAACGGCCGGATCAGCGCCGACAGCCCGCTGGTGGCGTCCTCGTCGCGGTGCGACTCGATGCGGCGCGACCAGTCCTCGCGGAACTGCTCGTGCGGGCCGAGCAGACCCGGCGTGGTCCAGTCGAGGATCGCCCACAGCTCGGAGAGGTTGTTCTCGACCGGGGTGCCCGTGAGCGCGAGTCGGTGCTCGGTCGGGATCTCGCGCAGCGCCTGCGCAGCCCGCGATCGGGGGTTCTTGACGTTCTGCGCCTCGTCGGCGACGACCAGACCCCAGCCCGGCTCGTGCTTGGCGAGCAGGTCGGCGTCGGCCCGCATCGTGGCGTACGTGGTGACGACGAAGCCGTCGTCGGCGCCCCGCAGCGTGCGACCTGGCCCGTGGTAGCGACGCACCGGCACGCCGGGCGCGAAGCGCATGATCTCGCGCTCCCAGTTCCCGAGCACCGACGCCGGGCAGACGACGAGGGTCGGGGCCGCCTCCGCGCGGGCGAGGTGCAGGCCGATCAGCATGACGGTCTTGCCCAGGCCCATGTCGTCGGCCAGGATCCCGCCGAGCCCGAGGTCGGTCAGCTGGCGCATCCAGCGAAGACCTTGGAGCTGGTAGTCGCGCAGTGCGCCGACCAGTCCATCCGGCTGGACCGCCGGCCGCAGCTCGGTGTCGGCCAGGCGACGACGAACGTCGTCGAGCCAGCCGACGGTGTCGACGCGCGTGCGGACGCCGTCGATCCGCATCTCGCCGGACACGGCGGCACGTAGCGCCTCGACCGCGGTGAGACGTCCCGACGTGCTCCGCAGCACGCGATCGAGCCGGCTGCGGTCGACCATGACCCAGGTGTCGCGAACCCTCAGCAGGCCGTGATGCGACGCCGCGAGCGTCTCGACCTCGGCGGCGCTGAGCTGCAGGTCGCCGACCGCGACCTGCCAGTCGAAGCGGAACAGCTGGGCGTGCGTGAACGACGAGGGTCGGTCCGACGGGAGGCGCTCCTCGCGCTGGACCACGACCGACGTGCTGACCTCACGCACCAGCTCGCTGGGCCAGCTGACCTCGACCCGG
Organism: Aeromicrobium sp.; assembly: GCA_023254755.1. GTDB lineage: Bacteria > Actinomycetota > Actinomycetes > Propionibacteriales > Nocardioidaceae > Aeromicrobium. Next base: position 10,679 of record JALRKU010000103.1, read on the forward strand.
TTGGCCAGCAGGGGAGCGATCATGGCGGGCGTGCCGAGCTGGGCGAGGTCGTCGGTGCCGACCGTGACCGCGCCGCGCGCGTGCGGGTCGCGAAGCCTCTGCGCGGGAGGCCAGCGCTCGGCGAGTCGCTCGAGCATCGCGAGGTAGGGCTCTCGTGCCGACCGCCGCGGATGCCTCTCGTTGCCGACCAGGTCGGCGACCTCGAAGGCGGCGCCCCGATCGGGTCGGACGCGCACCCGCACCACGGCCGACTCGGTCGGCGTCGGCTCGCCGAGGAACGTGACGACGAGGGTGTACGAGTAGCGCTCGAGCGGGGGCGTCACGGTGCTGGAGGGCGCGGACGGGGCCGGCGTCCGTTCTTCGACGCCCTGCGGCGTGGTCGCGGCGGCCGGAGCATCGACCGCGAGGGCCGCCAGGAAGCCCTGCACCTGGGCGAGGCCGCCCTTGCCGTCGTGCGGCACGACCGACTGGGCGGCCGACTGGAGCTGGTTGCGCTCGCCGTCGTTGGGCGACCCCAGGCCGCCACGCGCCATCATGCGCAGCGCGATGATGGCCGGAGTGGCCCAGGCGCGCGACGAGCTGTGCGCGTCCATGACGCGGATTCCCTGACTCAGTGCGCCCAGGGCCTCGTTCGCGGTGGCCGTCACGTCGCCGGTCGGTACCCGGAACACGAACCGCGACGCGGCGGGATCGTCGGCCACCTCGAACACGACCGGATGCCGCAGCAGGGCACGGAGGTCGGTCGCGGAGGGCATCGTTCCATTGTCCCACCTCAGTGGTGGCAGGTGTCTGTGAGGTCCGCCGCTCGGGACCTACTTCCTCACGTCGGTCACGGTGCCCCGACCGACCCGCACCAGGTCCTCGGGCGACAGCGCGAAGACGTCGTTCCAGGTGCCGGCAGCCGCCCACACCTCGTCGAATTGCAGCAGGTCGGGGTCGACGAACACGTCCAGGGTCGTGGCGTGGCCGAACGGGGGCACGCCGCCGATCGGGAACCCGGTGGCGCGCCGCACCACGTCGGCGTCGACGCGGTGGCAGCGCGAACCGCCCGCCGCACGGGCAAGCTTGGCCTCGTCGAGCTGGTTCGCGCCGCTGACGTACGCGAGCACGACGCGGTCGTCGACGCCGAAGACGAGGCTCTTGACGATCTGCCCGACGTCGCACCCGATCGCCGCAGCGGCGTCGGCCGCGGTCTTGGTGCCCTCGGGGAAACGGCGGGGGGCGATGTCGAGGCCCTCGGCGCGGGCAGCGGCGACGACACGCAGGACGTTCGGGTGGACGCTCTCGCTCATGGCTCCACGGTAGGCGCCGCTCTGCCATACTCGTGCGATGCGGCAGAGGTCGATCCCATGACACCGAGCAGCCGGCTCGTCGCGCTGATGGTCGCGGTGACGGTCCTGGCGAGCTGCTCCGAGGGCGGCGAGCCGCTCACGATGCCCGAGGCGACCCTGCCCACGGTCGAGCCGCCGGAGGTCGTGTATCCCGGCGACGACTGGGAGCGGGACGAGCGCGGCGACTGGGGCGCGCTCGACCGCGAGCTCGCCGCGAGGGGTTCGACGTGCGTCACCGTCGTCCAGGGCGGGCGCCTCGTCCACGACCGCGTGTTCAACGGCGCAGCGGCTGACGCCCCGGTCCCGGTCTACTCGATCACGAAGTCCCTCACCGCGCTGCTCGTCGGCATGGCGGCCGACGAGGGCTACCTGACGCTCGACGACTCGGCGTCGGAGCAGGTCGACGAGTGGCGGATCGGACCGGCCGAGGACGTCACGGTGCGCGACCTGCTGTCGATGACGTCGGGGCGGGAGTGGAGCGAGGCGACCGACCGCACGCTGATTCGCCAGGTCAGCGACCAGACGGCGTTCGCGATCGGGTTGTCCCAGGCCGACGAACCGGGCGAGTGGGTCTACGACAACGCGGCACCGCAGGTCCTCGAGCGCGTGCTCGCCGAGTCGGCGGCCGAGGACGGTGATGTCGTCGCGCTGGCGCGTCGGCGGCTGCTCAGGCCGCTCAGGATGCGAGACACGCAGTGGCCGACCGACCGGGCCGGTCACGCGACCACCTACTCGGGGGGACGGTCGACCTGCCAGGACCTGGCCCGCGTCGGCCACCTGGTGCTCAACGAGGGTCGGTGGGACGGCGAGCAGCTCGTGTCGGCCGACTTCGTCGAGCAGATGACGTCGCCGTCGTCGGACCGCAACGCGGCCTACGGGCTGCTCTGGTGGACCAACGCCGAGGGGCGCGTGGTCGAGGTGCTGCGACAGGCCGGGTTCTCGGCGGACAAGGCCCCCTACCGCGGCCGCCTCGCGCCCTCGGTGCCCGCCGACGCGACGTGGGCGTTCGGCTACGGCAACCAGTACGTCGCCGTGGTGCCGAGCCTGGACCTGGTGGCGGTCCGGCTGGGGCGCCGGCCCGCCTCGCCGGACCAGGTGACCTTCGCGTCGTTCACGGCAGGAGTGATCGACGCGATCTCGTGATCGTGCACCAGAAGTTGAAGAATCAACTATCATGGGAGGCATGACGCGCTACACGATCGAGGAGCTGGACCGGCGACTCACCCCGAGCCCGCTGATGCCCGTGCTGTTCATCGGCCACGGCAACCCCATGAACGCGATCAGCGACAACGACTTCACCCGCGCCTGGCACCGCATCGGCGAGGAGCTGCCCGAGGCGCAGGCCATCGTCGTCATCAGCGCACACTGGCTCACGCCGGGGGAGACCCACATCACCGACGCCCCGCGCAACCGGGTCATCTACGACTTCGGCGGGTTCCCCGACGAGCTGTTCCGGGTCCAGTACCCGACCGAGGGCGATCCGCAGGTCGCCGCGCTGCTGGCCCGCCAGCTCGCCGAGTACGAGGCACAGCTCGACGCTCAGTGGGGCCTCGACCACGGCACCTGGAGCGTGCTCAAGCACCTCGCTCCGGCCCCGCACGTCCCGGTGCTGCAGGTCAGCATCGACTACGCGATGCCGCTGCCGAAGCTGTACGAGCTGTACTCGCGTCTGCGGGCGCTGCGCCGCCGCGGCGTGCTGTTCATCGGCAGCGGCAACATCGTGCACTCGCTGCAGCGGGTGCGCTGGGACGCCGCCGCTCCGGCGTGGGACTGGGCGGAGCAGTTCGACCACGACACCGCCGCGGCAATCGAGCAGCGCGACGTGTCGCGCCTGCTCGACCCGTACGGCACGTGGTCCGAGGCGCGCCTCGCCGTGCCGACCGACGACCACTACCGGCCGATGGTCGCCGCGCTCAGCCTGCTCGAGCCCGACGAGGACCTGTCGTTCTTCAACGAGGCGATCGACATGGGCTCGATCGGCATGCGCTCGTTCCTGACCGTCTGAGGCCGGCCGGGAGCGGGCGAGCCCGTGACCTCGCCAGCGCCTGACCGCCGCTCCTTCGTCGCGGCTGGCGACCGGTGGTGCGGGGACTGGTCGCCAGGCGCGAGTGCAGCGAGCGTCCGGTAGG
>JALRKU010000149.1 GCA_023254755.1 Aeromicrobium sp.
AGGCGACCGCGAACGCGAAGGGCGGCAAGGGGGCCTCGGAGACGGATCCCGAGGAGGAGACGCCCGACGATCCCGACGCGCCGTTCCCCGACCCGGTCCGCGGACGGGTCGTCTTCGACGACGTCTCGTTCTCCTACTCGCCCGACCGGCCGCTGATCGAGCACCTCGACCTGGTCGCCGAGCCGGGCCAGACGGTCGCGATCGTCGGTCCCACGGGGGCCGGGAAGACCACGCTGACCAACCTGGTGCTGCGCTTCTACGAGCTCCAGGGCGGCTCCATCTCGCTCGACGGCGTCGACGTGGCGACGATGGACCGCCGGGTCCTGCGCGACCACTTCGGCGTCGTCCTGCAGGACACCTGGCTGTTCAAGGGGTCCATTCGCGACAACATCGCGTACGGTGCGGACCACGCGACCGACGCGGAGGTCGAGCGGGCTGCCGAGGGCGCGCACGTCGCGCACTTCGTCCGCACGCTGCCCGACGGGTACGACACGCTGATCGACGACGAGGGCTCGAACATCAGCGCCGGACAGCGCCAGCTCCTCACGATCGCTCGAGCGTTCCTCGCCGATCCGGCGATCCTCGTCCTCGACGAGGCGACCAGCTCGGTCGACACGCGCACCGAGGCCCTGGTGCAGCGCGCCATGGAGGACCTGCGGTCGGGCCGCACCTCGTTCGTCGTCGCCCACCGGCTCTCCACGATCCGCGACGCGGACCACATCGTCGTGATGGACGAGGGCCGGATCGTCGAGCAGGGCACGCACGACCAGCTGCTCGCGGTCGACGGCCCGTACCACCGCCTGTACGCGGCGCAGTTCAGCGCGCCGCTCGCCTAGGCGTCAGGCGGACGCGTCGTCCGCTGCCACAGGAGTGGCGAGTTCAGAACTGGGCAGGGCAGGAGCGGGCAGGGCGCACACCCCGTCGACGCACACCGTGCCGTCGTCGTCGCCCAGCAGCTCGAACGGGCCGGTCATGCCGGCACCTCGGTCGCCTTGTCGAGCGCCGACCGGAACACCTCGGGCGACTGCGCCCCGGACACGCCGAACCGGCCGTCGAACACGTAGAACGGGACGCCACCGATGCCGTAGGCGACCGCCTGGGCGATGTCGGCGTCGACGTCGGCGGCGTAGGTGCCGTCGGTCAACGCGGCGACGACCTCGTCCCGGTCGAGCCCGATCTCGGCGGCCACGTCGGCGAGGTCCTCGACCCGGCCCACGTGGCGACCCTGCTCGAAGTAGGCCGCCAGCAGACGCTCCTTGAGCTCCGCCTGGAGACCGTGCGCCTTGGCCAGGTGCAGCGCCTGGTGGGCGAGGCGGGTGTTGGTCGACTGCAGGGCGTCGTAGTCGTACGACAGCCCCTCGGTCGCCGCCAGCTCGGTCATCTGCGCGAGCATCTGCCGCGCCTCCGCGACCGACCGGCCCAGGTGCTGGGCGAGGTGGTCGGCGTGGTGGCCCTCGACCTCGGCGGGCGTGCCCGGGGACAGCTCGTACGAGTGGTACTCGACGTCGACCTGACCGCCTGCGTCGACGAAGTCGGCCACGGCCTTCTCGAAACGCCTCTTGCCCACGAAGCACCAGGGGCACGCGACGTCCGACCAGATGTCCACCTTGACTGCAGTCACGTGAGCACCAACGGCTCCGGCGATCGTCGCATTCCCGTGCGAGGGTGGGGACATGGACCAGCGCATCTCGTTCGTCACCCTGGCCGTGCGCGACCTCGACGCGTCGCGGCGCTTCTACCTCGACGGACTGGGCTGGGGTGCCGACCTCGAGGTTCCCGACGACGTCGTGATGATCCGCGCGGGCGAGCACCTCGTGCTCTCCCTGTGGAACCGCGACCACTTCGAGGCCGAGCTCGGAGAGCCCGCGGGCACGGGTCTGCCGCCGTTCACGCTCGCCCACAATGTCCGCACCGAGGCCGAGGTCGACGCGATCCTGGAGGTTGCCCGGGCGGCCGGGGCGTCGGTCGGTGAGGCGGCGCACCGCGAGTGGGGCGGCTACACCGGGTACTTCGCCGATCCCGACGGGTTCCGCTGGGAGATCGCCACCAACCCCGGGCCCATCGGCCAGGTCGTCCTGCCCTGACGCAACGGGCCCTGACAGAATCGAGCCCGTGACTCACGTGCTCGACGACCTGGAAGCGCGCGGCCTGATCGCGCACTCGACCGACCGCGACGCCCTGAGGGCGGCGCTCGATGACGGCCCGATCACGTACTACGTGGGCTTCGACCCCACGGCGCCGAGCCTGCACATCGGCAACCTGCTGCAGATCCTCACCGCTCGGCGTCTGCAGCTGGCCGGCCACCGTCCGCTGATGCTGGTCGGCGGATCGACGGGCCTGATCGGCGACCCCAAGGAGTCCGGCGAGCGGAGCATGAACTCCAGGGACACCGTCGCCGCGTGGGTGGAGCGCATCCGCGAGCAGGTGTCGCGGTTCATGTCGTTCGAGGGCGACAACGCCGCGACGATGGTCAACAACCTCGACTGGACCGAGGGTCTTGGCACGATCGACTTCCTGCGCGACATCGGCAAGCACTTCCCCGTCAACCGGATGCTGGCGCGCGACGTCGTGAGCAGCCGGCTCGAGTCGGGGATCAGCTACACCGAGTTCAGCTACGTCCTGCTGCAGTCGATGGACTTCCTGGAGCTGCATCGCCGGCACGGCTGCGTGCTGCAGACCGGCGGCAGCGACCAGTGGGGGAACATCACGGCGGGTGTCGAGCTGATCCGGCGTGCCGATGGGGGCAAGGCCCACGCGCTGGCCACGCCGTTGATCACCAAGGCCGGTGGCACCAAGTTCGGCAAGACCGAGTCGGGCACCGTGTGGCTCGACCCGGATCGCACCAGCCCGTACGCGTTCCACCAGTCGTGGATCCAGGCCGAGGACTCCAAGGTGGGGGAGTACCTCAAGCAGTTCACCTTCGTGCCGGTCGACGAGATCGACGCTCTGATGGCCGAGCACGCCGAGAAGCCCGGCCTCCGCCTGGCCCAGCGCCGGCTGGCCGCCGAGGTGACGTCCCTGGTCCACGGGGAGGCCGAGACCCGTGCCGCCGAGCTCGCGGCGCAGGCGTTGTTCGGCCGGGGCGAGCTGACCGACCTGCCGATCGCCACCCTGGCGGCGGCACTGCGCGAGGCCGGAGCGGCCGAGGTCGACGAGCCGCCGACCGTCGTCGACGCCCTCGTGGCGGGCGGACTCGTCGACTCACGATCGGCGGCCCGTCGAGCAGTCGCCGAGGGCGGCGCGTACGTCAACAACGTGCGCGTCGACGATCCCGACCTGCGACTGCAGGGAGACCTCCTGCTGGACGGCGAGTGGGCCGTTCTGCGCAAGGGAAAGCGCTCGGTCTCGGGCGTGCGGGTCGCTCGGTGACCACAGGGCCGGAATGGGCCGTGGTTTCAGGGTTTTCGCCGAACCGCAAGCGAATGTGAGCGGGGCCACAGGCCACCGATTTGACGAGCGTGAATCATCCCCGTAATGTTCTGGTTGTTGCCCGGAACGACGGGGTGAAAGGCCGAAAGGCCGGTCACCCGGACCGGGGAGCCGCTTCAACCGAAACGGTCAACGCCAGGAAGTGTGAGCCCCAGATGGCTAGCTTCCGGAGACTGGCCGCCGACAACGGGAAGCGACAGGGTGACCGACCCGGATTTGACCGGTGAAAACGAGCCCTGTAAGTTAGACGAGTTGCCCCGCTGACGAGAGCCGCAAGGCTCGAGGCAGAGGTGTGCGTCTGATCCTTGAGAACTCAACAGTGTGCCAAAAGTCGACGAGATAATCAGTAACCCCCGTCGACCGACCTGAAGCCTTCGGGCTGACGCGACGTCGTCGAGGACAATTCCGACAAATTGACTCAGTTACTAAAGAAATAAAGAATAAGCCAAAATTTAGAATTTAGATAATTTTAAGAATGAAAGCCGAAACAGCATACAACGTAATAAAAGCCCTTCCTCAACAGGAAGTTGAAAGGCTGTATAAAATGTTGGGTATTGTTTCGGCTTCTTTTACTGCTACAAAAAAATCTAAAAAGAAACCGCTAATCTCCGATGCGGAAGCT
>JALRKU010000173.1 GCA_023254755.1 Aeromicrobium sp.
GCTACCGCGGGTCCGCGATCGTCACGCAGGGCGACTCGTTCTCGAACACGCTGACGCAGTACGACGAGTTCGCGTCCGGCGCGCTCTTCGACGCCGACGAGCTGCCGCAGTTCTCGCTCGACCTGACGCGGATGATCGCCCGGTTCCAGACCGAGGGCACCCAGCGGGGCGCGCCCAAGCTGTTCCGGGCGAGCGGCACCTACGAGCGCGACGGCAGGACGCGACCGTTCGAGATCGAGGTCAACCACCCGCTCCAGGTCGGTGACACCGGGGTGTTCCTGGTGGGTCAGGGCTACGCGCCGGTGCTCAAGATCACCGACGCGCGCGGCAACGTGGTCTTCGACGACGCCGTGCCGTTCCTGCCCAACGACGGCACCTACACCTCGACCGGCGTGGTCAAGGTGCCGGACGCCCAGCCGGAGCAGCTCGGGTTCCAGGGCTTCTTCCTGCCGACCGCGGTGTCGACGGGCGACGAGGAGGCCTCGGTCTCGGCGTTCCCCGGCGCCGCCAACCCCCTCATCGGCATGTTCGTGTTCCACGGGGACCTGGGCCTCGACGACGGCGTGCCGCAGTCGGTGTTCGTGCTCGACAAGTCCAGGCTCACCCAGTACGAGGGCAGGAACGGCAAGCCGTTCCGCGTGAGCCTCAGCCCCGGCCAGGAGCAGGCACTGCCCGGCGGCGGGACGATCGAGTTCGTCGACCTCAAGCTGTTCGCGCGGTTCCAGATCGCGTCGACCCCGCTGCTGCGGGTCCCGCTCGTCGGTACGAGCATCGGCGTGCTGGGCCTGCTGCTCTCGTTGTTCGTCCGTCCGCGGCGGACCTGGGTCCGGACACGTCGCGTCGGTTCGCGTACCGTGGTCGAGGTCGCCGCGCTGGATCGCGTCCCCCGGGACGACCTGCCCGACGAGCTCCAGGAGCTCGTGGACCGCATCCGGCGGGCCCTGCCCGGTCACGAGGAGAAGACGTCATGACGCTCGAGCAGTACGCGCAGCTGTCGAACTACGCGATCGCGTCGGCGACCGTCGTCGTCGGCATCGCGTTCGTGGCCCACCTGGCCGAGTGGGGCTTCGCGTTCCGCCCCGAGCGCCGGACCGCCGCGGTCTCGACGGAGGCGTCCGAGGGCGCGACCCTCGTCGCCGACCGCGACGACGAGACGCCCGACCGCAGCACTGTGCTGGCCTCCGTCGCCACGTCGGTCACGTGGCTCGGCGCGGTCATCCTCGTCGTCGGCATCGTCACGCGCGGCCTCGCGGCCCAGCGCGTGCCCTGGGGCAACATGTACGAGTTCGCGGCCACGGGCACGGCCATCGCGCTCGTCGTCTTCCTCGTCATGACGAAGGTCTGGGACATCGAGTGGCTCGGGGTCGTCGTCACCGGCTTCTCGCTCGTGCTGCTCGGCATCGGCTTCAGCGTCTACGTTCCCGCCGGGCCGCTCGTGCCGGCGCTGCACTCCTACTGGCTCGTCATCCACGTGGCCGCGGTCATGATCGCGGGTTCGCTGTTCCTGATCTCCGCGGGTGCCTCGGCGCTCTACCTGGTCACGGAGCGCGCGGAGCGTCGTGGCACCGTCGGTCCCGTCCTCGGCCGCCTGCCGCGCTCCGGCGCGATGGACCGCCTCGCGTTCCGGTTCACGGCCATCGGCTTCCCGATGTGGACGTTCGGGGCGCTCATCGCCGGTCCCATCTGGGCGTACTACGCCTGGAGCCGCTACTGGGGCTGGGACCCGAAGGAGGTCTGGGCGCTCATCACGTGGGTCGTCTACGCGGTCTACCTGCACGCCCGGGTCACCGCCGGCTGGAAGGGCCGCCGTGCCGCGATCATCTGCCTCGTGGGCTTCATGACGTTCCTGTTCAGCTTCTACGGCGTGAACCTGATCTTCGGCGGCAGCCTCCACACGTACGCCAAGTGACGCGGGCGTCGGGCGTGGCACGGCACCGTCTCGCCGACGCAATCTGAGGGATCGCGGTCGCTCCAGCGACCGTGATCCCTCAGTCCTGCTCAGCGGCGGTCACGGTCTGAGGGCGCATGGCGGCCAGAGCGACCGTGATCCCTCAGATCGCGTCCGAGAGTCGGGGCCGGTCCCAGGATTCAGAGTCCGCGCAGGTAGTCCGGGTCGTCGTCGGGACCCTTGGCCGGGGGCCGTCCGCCCGGCCAGCCGTACGAGCCGCCGGGCGGCTTGGGCGGTTCGGCCTTGCCGCCGAGCCCCGTGGCGATCCACAGCAGGGGGCCGACGAACGGGATCAGCACGACGACCGGGAACCACAGCGCCTTGGGGAGCACCTTGACCCGGTCGCGCGGAGCGGCGACGAGGTCGAAGAACGCGTAGACCAGCAGGACGACCGCGACCATGATCAGCAGTGCCTTGCCCATGACGCCACGGTAGCGCGGGCCTGGCTGCCCTGCCGGGGACTCTCGGCGGCGTGGGAGCAGCCCGGGGCGGGGGTGCCGGGCTGCGGGCGGCGTGGGAGCAGCCCGGGGCGGGGGCGCCGGGCTCCGGGCGGCCTGAGACCAGCCCAGTAGGATCGCCCCATGTCGAAGACGTTCTGGACGTACACCGCCGCGCGCCTCGGGATCTTCGCCGCGGTGTACGCCGTGATCTTCGTCGTGGGCTCGTTCGTGTTCGAGCTCAGCACGCTCACGAACCTGTTCGTGCTGCTCGTCGCGCTCGTGATCTCGTCGGTCATCTCGATCTTCGCGCTGTCGGGCCTGCGCAACCGGCTCGCGGCCGAGATCCAGAGTCGCGCGGAGCGCATGAGCGCCCGCATCGAGGAGTCGCGCAGTGCCGAAGACGTCGACTGACGACCGCGCCTGGATCTCCGAGGCGGTCCGCCGCGTCGAGGCCGACGCGAACCGCAGCGCGGACACGCACCTGCACGCGTTCCCGCTCGCGGTCGACGGGATCGACCTGTACCTGAAGGACGAGTCGGTCCACCCGACCGGCAGCCTCAAGCACCGGCTCGCACGGTCCCTGTTCCTCTACGCGCTCTGCAACGGCTGGCTCTCGCACGACTCGACCGTCATCGAGGCGTCGAGCGGCTCGACCGCGGTCAGCGAGGCGTACTTCGCCCGGTTGATCGGACTGCCCTTCGTCGCGGTGATGCCCGCCTCGACGAGCCCGGAGAAGATCGCGCTCATCGAGTTCTACGGCGGCCACTGCCACCTGGTCGACGACCCGGCGACGGTCTACGACGAGGCGCGCAGGCTCGAGGCCGAGACCGGCGGCCACTACATGGACCAGTTCACCTACGCCGAGCGGGCGACCGACTGGCGCGGCAACAACAACATCGCCGAGTCGATCTTCGAGCAGATGAGCGCCGAGCCGCATCCGTGCCCCAGCTGGATCGTGGTCGGAGCGGGCACGGGCGGCACGTCGGCCACGATCGGCCGCTACGTCCGCTACCGGCGCTTCGACACCCGCATCCTGGTCGCCGACCCCGAGAACTCGGCGTTCCTCGACGGCTGGGCGCAGGACACCTCGGCGGCCACGACCGCGGCACCGAGTCGCATCGAGGGCATCGGGCGCATGCGCATCGAGCCGTCGTTCGTCGGCGGCGTCGTCGACGACATGCTCCGGGTCCCCGACGCGGCGTCGATCGCGGCCGCGCGCTGGGTCTCGGACCAGCTGGGCCGTCCCGTCGGCGGGTCGACCGGCACCAACGTGTGGGCCAGCCTTCTGGTCGCCGAGCGGATGCGTGCCGCCGGGGAGTCGGGCAGCATCGTCACGCTGCTGTGCGACGGCGGGGAGCGCTACCGCCACACCTACTTCGACGACGCCTGGCTCGACGCCAGGGGCATCGACGTCGCCCCGTCCCTCGCCGCGCTCGACGACCTGGGCCGCACGGGTCGCTTCGGGCCCGCTAGCTGACCTGCACGAACGACGCCGAGACGATCCGTCCTGCGGCGAGCTCGAGCCGTCCGACCGTGCCGTGGGGCTGGCGTCGCTTGTCGGTGGGCGAGCCGGGGTTGAAGAGCCGCTGTCCGTCGTCCTCGGTGTCCCAGGGGATGTGGGAGTGCCCGAACACGACGAGATCGGCGTGGGGGAACCGTCGCCGCATGCGTCCGGCGCGGCCCTGCCGGGGGCCGGAGTCGTGGATCATGGCGACGTGCACGCCGGCGAGCTCCAGCTCCAGCGTGTCGGGCACGCCGCGGTCGGCGACGTCCGAGCCGTCGTTGTTGCCCAGGACCGCGTGGACGGGCGCGAGCGTCGACAGCTCGTCGAGGACCGCAGGGACGCAGACGTCGCCGGCGTGGAGGATGACGTCGACGTCGTGGAGGGCGTCGGCCACGCGGTCGGGCATCGACGTCCAGTGGCGCGGCGCGTGGGTGTCCGACACGACGCCGACCAGCACGTCAGGCGCCGATCGCGAGGCCCAGGGCCAGGCCGGCGGCGTACACGAGCTCGGCGAGGCCGACGTCGCGGAGGACGGGGATGAGGGCGGGCCCCTCGGCGCCCCGGGCCACGGTCTGGCGGGCCCGCACCGCGAGGGGCAGGAACAGCAGGCCGAGCAGGGCCCACAGGGTCGACGCCGCGGCGACCGCGAGGGCGACCACCGCCAGCAGCACGAGGAGCGAGAAGAAGCGCCGGGTGCCGCGGTCGCCCACCAGCACCGCGAGGGTCCGCTTCCCGCTGACCGTGTCGGTGGGGATGTCGCGCAGGTTGTTCGCGACGAGGATCGCGCACGCCAGCGAGCCGACGCCGACCGCTGCTGCGACGGCCGGGACCGTGATCTCCTCGACCTGCACGTACGCCGTGCCGAGCACCGCGACGATGCCGAAGAAGACGAAGACGCTGACCTCCCCGAGCGCCCGGTAGCCGTAGGGCACGGGTCCTCCGGTGTAGGTCCAGGCCGCGAGGATCGCCGCGGCTCCGACCAGGAGCAGCCACCAGGACGTGGTCGCCGCGAGCACGAACCCGAGCGCCGCGCCGAGCGCGAGGAACGCCAGGGCGGCGGCCTTGACGCGCCCGGCGGGGACGAGGCCGGACCCGACGAGGCGCAGGGGACCCACGCGGTCGTCGTCGGTGCCCCGGACGCCGTCGGAGTAGTCGTTGGCGTAGTTGACGCCGATCTGCAGCGACAGCGAGACGCCGAGGGCCAGCAGCGCCTTGGGCCAGTCGACGGCGTGCGCGAAGGCGGCGGCACCCGTGCCGGCCAGGACGGGCGCGACGGCGGCGGGGAGGGTGCGGGGTCGCGCGCCGGCGATCCACAGGGCGACGGGTCCGGGCTGGGTCACCGGCTCAGTGTGCCAGGCGCGCTGTTGTCAAGCACGAGTTGACAGCCGTTGGGGGTGTCAACGTACGGTTGACGCATGAGCCAGAGCGAGACGGACTTCACCGACGTCGTCGCCCGCGCCATCGCCCAGCTCGATCCCGGGCTCGAGAAGCGGCTCGGCCAGGATCCCCAGGCGCACCTGGACCTGGTGGTGCTGACGCGGCGGGCGCACGACGAGGTCGGCGAGCTGCTGAGGTCGGCCGTCGTCTCGGCGCGGGCGGCCGGGCTGAGCTGGGAGGCGATCGGCGGGTCGCTGCGCATGTCGCGCCAGGCTGCTCAGCAGCGCTTCGGTCGGTCGGCCGACGCCCGTGCCGCCGACGACGGTCGTCGCCTCGTCGGCCTGACCGCCTTCAACGAGATCGAGACGCTCAACGCCTGGGGGCGGCACGGCTGGCACTCGGTCGGCTACGGCCCGATGTTCCACGACGTCGTCCACACCCCGGTGCAGTGGGAGCACCGGCGCGTCGTGGTCGGCGGCCGGGGGGCGCGCTCGCTGGAGGCCGCGGGCTGGGAGCGGATCGGGTCGGTCTGGTTCCCGTGGGTCTACTTCCGGCGGGCCCTCGACGCGCCGGCGGAACCGGGCGAGCCGGACGGCGACGCGTGAGCGCGTCGCTGCACCCGGTGCAGGGCGAGCCGCTCGAGGTCCTCGAGCTCGTCAGCACCTGGATCCGCGACGGCGGGCCGCCGCTGACGATGCGGACGTCGGGCAGCACGGGCGAGCCCAAGCTCGTGGTGCTGTCGCGCGACGCGATGGTCGCCTCGGCCACGGCGGCGCTCGAACGGCTCGGTGGCCCCGGGGGCTGGTTGCTCCCGATCCCGGTCACGGGAGTCGGGGGCCTTCAGGTGCTCGTGCGATCGGTGCTCGCCGGGACCAGTCCCGTGGTCCGCCCCGAGCTCTCGGTCGACGGGATCGCGGGCGACCGCCGCTACGTGTCGATCGTGCCCACCCAGCTGCACCGGCTCGACGTCGCCGGCCGTCTGGCCGACCTCGCTCCGTTCGACGCCGTGCTGCTCGGCGGTGCCGCTGCCGACCCCGATCTGCTGAGACGCGCCGCCCAGGCGGGCGTGCGCGTCGTCCGCACCTACGGCATGACCGAGACCTGCGGCGGCTGCGTCTACGACGGGCTGCCGCTCGACGGCGTGGAGGTGCGGATCGTCGACGACCAGGTCGAGCTGTCGGGTCCGGTGCTGATGGACCGTTACACGGACGCGGCCCGCACCGCCGAGGTGCTGCGCGACGGCTGGTTCCGCACCGGCGACCTCGGCTCGATCGGCACGGACGGTCGGCTGCGCGTCACCGGCCGGCTCGACGACGTGGTGCAGAGTGGTGGGGTCAAGGTGCCCCTGCCCGCGGTCACGGCCGCGGTCCGACGGCTCGAGGGCGTGCGCGACGCGGTCGTGCTCGCTCGCCCCGATCCCGAGTGGGGCGCTCGAGTGGTGGCCTTCGTGGTGCCCGACGACGCCGTCTGCCTCGACGGTCTCGGTCTCGACGCCGTGCGCGACGGCGTCGAGCAGCAGGGCCTCGCCCGCACCTGGACCCCGCGCGAGGTCGTGCTGGTCGACACCCTGCCGCTGCTGCCGAACGGCAAGATCGACCGCCAGCGGCTGCTGCGCGGCTGATGCCCTCACCACCCCGGGCCTACCGTGGGGTCATGAGTCGCATCGCCGTCGTCGGGGGTCATGGCAAGGTCGCGCTCCGGCTGATCCCCCTGCTGGTCGAGGCCGGGCACGTCCCGGTCGCCCTGGTCCGCCGCGAGGAGTACCGGGCCGAGCTCGAGGGGCTCGGCGCCGAGGTGCGCCTGGTCGACATCGAGTCCGACGACGTCGAGGCGTTCGCCGGTGCCTTCACCGGCGCCGACGCCGTGGTCTTCGCCGCCGGCGGCGGGGCCGACGGCAACGTCGAGCGCAAGCGGACGGTCGACCTCGGCGGATCGCTGAAGTCGATCGACGGAGCGCTCGAGGCGGGCGCACGACGATTCGTGCAGGTCTCGGCGATCTCGGTCGACGAGCCGCTGCCGGACGACACCTCGCCGGTCTGGCGCGCCTACGTCGAGGCCAAGCGCGACGCCGACGCGGCGCTGCGCACGAGCGCGCTCGAGTGGACGATCATCCGTCCCGGTGGGCTCACCGACGACGATCCCACGGGAGCGGTCGACCTGGGACCCGACGTGCAGCGCGGCGAGGTCTCGCGCGCCGACGTCGCGGCGGTCCTCGCGGCGGTGCTCGACGACCCCCGCACGATCGGCCACCAGTGGAACCTGGTGGCCGGCGACGCCTCGATCGACGCGGCGATCGACGCCCTGGTCTGACCCGCTCCGGTCGCCGCGCGCGGTCGGGCGACTACCCTCGGGGAGTGCAGCTCCGGACCTTCGCGATCGACATGCCGACGTCGTTCCGCGGCATCACCCGGCGCGAGGGGATGCTCGTCGAAGGTCCTGCCGGCTGGGCCGAGTTCAGCCCGTTCCTCGACTACTCACCGGCCGAGTGCGTCCCGTGGCTGCGCGCCGCCCTCGACTCGGCCGAGCGGGCGTGGCCTGCGCCGGTGCGCGACCGGGTGCCGGTCAACTGCACGGTGCCCGCGGTGGACCCCGAGCGTGCCGCCGACGTCGTCCGGGCGTCGGGCTGCGGCACCGCGAAGGTCAAGGTGGCCGAGCGTGGACAGGACCTCGCCGCCGACGTCGCCCGCGTCGAGGCGGTGCGCGACGCGCTGGGCCCGTCGGGGCGGGTGCGCGTCGACGCCAACGGCGGCTGGGACGTCGACACCGCGGTGCGCGCCGTCACCGCGCTCGACCGGGCAGCCGGCGGCCTGGAGTACGTGGAGCAGCCGTGCGCCTCGGTCGAGGAGCTCGCTGCCGTGCGGCGTCGCGTCGACGTCCCGGTCGCGGCGGACGAGTCGATCCGCCGGGCCGACGACCCGTACCGCGTCGTCGCACTCGAGGCCGCCGACGTCGCGGTGCTCAAGGTCCAGCCGCTCGGCGGCGTGCACGCGTGCCTGGAGATCGCCGAGCGCATCGGACTCCCGGTCGTGGTCTCCAGCGCGGTCGACACGTCGATCGGCCTGGCCGCGGGGCTGGCCGTCGCCGCGGCGCTCCCCGAGCTGCCCCACGCCTGCGGTCTCGCGACGACGTCGCTGCTCGCCGGCGACGTCGTGGCCGAGCCGCTGCGGCCGGTCGACGGCACGCTCCCGGTCGGCCGCACCGAGGTCGACCCCGTCGCGCTCGCTGCGGTGGCCGCCGACCCGGCCACGGACGCCCGCTGGCACGCGCGGCTCGCGGCCGTGCAGGAGTGCATGTCGTGAGCCCGTCGGTCGTCCTCGCGCGTCAGCTGGTCGAGCGTCTGCTCGCCTGCGGCGTCACCGACGCCGTGCTCGCGCCCGGGTCCCGGTCCGGTCCGGTCGCCCTGGCGCTGCACGCCGCCGACGCCCAGGACCTGCTCAGGCTGCACGTCCGGGTCGACGAGCGCGAGGCGGGCTTCCTGGCGCTCGGGCTCGCCCGGGCCGGGCGTCGGATCGTGCCCGTCGTGACGACCTCCGGCACCGCGGCGGTCAACCTGCACCCGGCCATGGTCGAGGCGCTGCACACCCGCACGCCGGTCGTCGCCGTCACGGCCGACCGCCCGGCACGGCTGCGGGGCACCGGCGCCAACCAGACGACCGACCAGGTGGGGCTGTTCCCCGGCGTCGCCTGCACGGGCGACCCCGCCGACCTCGGCGCCCTCGACGAGCCCTTGCAGCTCAACCTCGAGCTCGACGAGCCGTTGGTCGAGCCGACGGAGTGGACCTTCGCGGTTGCGCCGGGCGAGACGTGGAGCCGACCCGTGGCCCCTGTCCTGGGGATGCTGGACGCCGCCGTGCCCACCGTCGTCGTCGCGGGAGACGGTGCCGGGCCGGTGGCTCGACGCGTCGCCGAGGTCGCCGGGTGGCCGGTGCTCGCCGAGCCGACGTCGGGCGCCCGCACCGGCGACCACGCCCTGACGGCCTACCGACTCCTGCTGCCGCACCTCGAAAGTCGGATCGAGCGGGTCGTGTCGTTCGGGCACGCCACCTTGTCGCGCCCGGTGACGGCCCTGCTGTCCCGCGGTGACCTCGAGGTCGTGCACGTCGGGCGCCAGGACACGTTCCCCGTCCCCACCGGACCAGGCGTGCGCCTCGTCGACGCCGTCGAGACCGTCGGCGCGGCCGATCCGCACTGGCTCGAGCAGTGGCGTCGCGCCGACGCCGCCGCCACGGCCGCGATCGACCGGGTGCTCGACGGCTCGACACCGCTCGACGTCGCTCGCGACGTGTCGGCCGCCCTGCCGCCCGGCGGACTCCTGGTCGTCGGCTCGTCCAACCCGATCCGCGACCTCGACCTGGTGGCTCGGCCCCATCCGGTCGGGGAGCGGCGCCGCGTGCTCGGCAACCGTGGTCTCGCGGGCATCGACGGGATGCTCTCGACGGCCGTCGGAGCGGCCCTGGCGCGGGACTCGTCGAGGGCGATCGCCCTCGTGGGCGACCTGACGTTCCTGCACGGCAGCAACGGCCTCCTCCTGGGCCCCCACGAGCCGCGACCCGACCTGACGATCGTCGTGGTCAACGACGACGGCGGCAGCATCTTCAGCACGCTCGAGCAGGGAGCGGGGGACTACGCGAGCGCCTTCGAACGGGTCTACGCCACGCCCACGGGTGCCGATCTCGGGGCGCTCTGCGCCGGCTACGGGGTCCCGCACCGTCGCGTCGGGGCGGCGTCGCTGGCGGCGGCGCTCGCTGCGGCGCCGCAGGGGATCGAGGTCGTCGAGGTCGCCGTGGACCGACAGGCTCGACGCTCGCTGTCCGAGCGACTGGCAGGTGCCGTCGCGGCGGCCGTCGACACCGCCTGAGACCCGACCCTGACACCAGTTGTGGCACGGTCGTGCTCGCAGTAGGTTTGTGGCGCACGTCACCACCGTCGAGAGGCCAGCATGTCGTCGACCCCCCGTTCCACCGACACCTTCGACCACGTCGTGATCGGGTCCGGCAGTGCCGGCGGCGTCGTCGCGGCCCGTCTGGCCGAGGACCCGCAGGTGCGGGTGCTGCTGCTCGAGGCCGGCCCCGACGACGAGGACGAGATGATCAAGATGCCCGTGGGCTTCTCGACCCTCTTCCGCACCAAGTGGGACTGGAACTACCGCACGTCGGGTCAGAAGCAGCTCGAGGGCCGCCGCAAGACGTGGCCACGGATGAAGGCGCTCGGTGGCTGCTCGTCGATGAACGCGATGATCTACATCCGCGGCGCTCGTGCCGACTACGACGAGTGGCGCGACGCGTACGGCGCCGAGGGGTGGGGCTACGACGACGTCCTGCCGTACTTCCTGCGGTCCGAGGGCAACCAGCGTCTCGACGGTCCGCTGCACAACACCGACGGGCCGCTGCACGTCGAGGACCGGCGCTACACGCACCCGCTCAGCGAGGCGTGGGTGGAGTCGGCCGTCGCGTCGGGGCTGAAGCGCAACGACGACTTCAACGGCGAGAGCCAGTACGGCACGGGCCTGTACCAGGTGACGTGCAAGGACGGTCGTCGCTGGTCGGTCGCCGACGCGTTCATCCGCCCCGCGATGGAGCGCTCGAACTTCGAGGTCCGCACCGAGGCCTTCGTGACCCGGATCCTCCTCGACGGCGGCCGGGCCACCGGCGTGGTCTACACGTCGCGCGGCGAGGAGCACGTCGTCCGCGTCGAGGGCGAGGTGGTCCTCTCCGGCGGCGCGATCAACAGCCCGCAGCTGCTGATGCTCTCGGGCATCGGTCCCGGAGCCCACCTGCGCGAGCACGGGATCGACGTGCTGGTGGACTCTCCCGGCGTGGGCCAGAACCTGCAGGACCACCCGGTCGGCGGCCCGATCTACTACACGCACAAGACCACCGACCTGGCCGGCCAGCTGAGCCTGCGCAACCTGCTGCGCTGGCGCGCGACCGGTCGCGGTCCGCTGGCCTCGAACGTCGGTGAGTCGGGCGCCTTCCTCGACAGCCGCGACGGGCTCAACGACCCCGACATCCAGGTGTTCGTCGCGCCCACCGGGTTCATCGACAACGGCGAGCACGAGCCCGTTCGGTCGGCCGTCACCGTCGCCGCCTGCCTGGTCCGCGTCGAGAGCCGCGGCCAGATCCGGCTGCGCTCGGCCGATCCCACCTGGCACCCCGAGATCGACCCTGCCTACTTCGACGACCAGCGCGACCTCGACGCCATCGTGGCCGGGGCCAAGACACTGTCGGAGATCTCGCAGCAGAAGCCGTTCGGCGACTTCATCCGGGCGCCGTGGATGCCCGAGACGCTCGATCCCGACGAGGCCGAGTTCGAGAGCGCCCTGCGCCGGCTCGCGCAGACGCTGTACCACCCGGTCGGCACCTGTGCGATGGGCACGATCGAGGGGAGCGTCGTGGGCCCCGACCTCACGGTGCACGGCGTCGAGGGCCTGCGGGTCGCCGACGCCTCCGTCATGCCCCGCGTCCCGCGCGGCAACACCAACGCCCCCACCATCATGATCGGCGAGAAGTGCGCCGACCTCATCAAGGAGTCAGCATGACCGCCACCATCGGACCCTCGCTCGACGAGCCGATCACCACCAGCGCGACGTTCGACTCGCTCGACCCCGCCAACGGCGACGTGGTCGCCACCCACCCGATCCACTCCCGCGACGACGTCGACGCCGCGGTCGCGCGTGCCCGCGAGGCCGCCCAGTGGTGGGGTGCGCTGAGCTTCGACGAGCGCGCCGAGTACCTGCTCACGTGGCGCAGCGTCATCACCCGCCGCATCGCCCAGCTCGCGGAGGTGTCGCACCGCGAGACCGGCAAGCCCCACAGCGACGCCCAGCTCGAGATCGTGCTGGCGATCGACCACATCGCCTGGGCCGCCAAGAACGCCAAGAAGATCCTGGGCCAGCAGAAGGTCAAGTCGGGGCTGCTGATGGCCAACCAGGCCGCCTACGTCGAGTACAAGCCGCTGGGCGTCGTCGGCGTGATCGGCCCGTGGAACTACCCGGTGTTCACGCCGTGCGGATCCATCGCGTACGCGCTGGCGGCCGGCAACACGGTGGTGTTCAAGCCCAGCGAGTACACGCCCGGCGTGGGCGAGTGGCTGGCGCACACCTTCAGCGAGGTCGTGGGCGGGCGTCCGGTGTTCCAGGTCGTCACGGGCCTGGGCGAGACCGGGAACGCGCTGTGCCTGGCCGACATCGACAAGCTCGCGTTCACGGGCTCCGGGCGCACCGGCAAGAAGGTCATGGCCGCCTGCGCGACCAACCTGACCCCGGTCATCATCGAGGCCGGTGGCAAGGACTCGCTCATCGTCGACGAGGACGCCGACCTCGAGAAGGCGGCCGAGGCCGCGCTGTGGGCGGGCATGTCCAACGCGGGTCAGACGTGCATCGGCACCGAGCGGGTCTACGTCCACGAGAAGGTGTTCGAGCCGTTCATGGCCGAGATCCTCGAGCAGGCCAAGGACGTGCGGGCAGGGTCCGACAGCGGCGCCAAGATCGGCCCCATCACGATGCCCTCGCAGGTCGGCGTCATCCGCAGCCACGTCGAGGACGCGGTCGCCAAGGGTGCCACGGTGGCGCTCGGTGGTCCCGACGCGATCGGCGAGCGCTTCGTGCAGCCGACCATCCTGACCCACGTCCCGGAGGACTCCACCGAGATCACCGAGGAGACGTTCGGGCCGACGCTCGCGATCAACCCCGTCCGCAGCATGGACGAGGCGATCGAGCGCACCAACGCCACGGCCTACGGTCTCGCCGGTGCGGTGTTCTCGAAGAAGCGCGGCATGGAGATCGCCAGGCAGATCCGCTCCGGCATGACGTCGATCAACTCGGTGATCGCCTTCGCCGGTGTCCCGGCGTTGCCCTTCGGCGGCGTCGGCGACTCGGGTTTCGGCCGCATCCACGGTGCCGACGGTCTGAAGGAGTTCACGTACGCCAAGGCCATCACGCGGCAGAAGTTCAAGCCGCTGATGATGCTCACGGCGTTCAGCCGCGACGCCAAGACCGACTCCAAGGCGATGCAGCTGATCACCCTCCTGCACGGCGGCAAGCAGACGCTGCGCGACTGACGACGCCGTCGACGGTCGGTGGGCCCCGTCCTGGGTGGCACGGCCCGACGCAGGTCCGACCGATCGAGGCGGGGGCCGTCGCGATCTGAGGTAGGGAATCGGGAGATCGTCCGATGTGGGGGCCTACCTCAGGCGCCGAGGATCGAGGCATGCTCCTTGATCCGATGGAATTCGTTCGTGACGACCACCGCACCCGACTGCGCGAGGCGGCAGGCTTCCGTGCCGCGGCTCGGCAGCGGCGCACCCTCCGTCCCAGCCGGGTGCACCGCCTGCACCTGCCGACGCTCCGGCGCGTCTGAGAGGTGCCCGCCGCGTCGGTGGCGTCGGCCATGATGGACGTCATGGCCGACGACCGCACCCTGCCGCCGCTGGTCGGTCGTGATGCCGAGCTGGACACGCTGCTCGAGGCCAGCGGGCTCGACGGGTCCCACCCGCACCCGCTGCTGCTCGGCGGCGACGCCGGCATCGGCAAGACCCGCCTGCTGCGCGAGCTCGGCGCGCGGGCGCGTCGGGCCGGACACCGGGTGCTGGTCGGCCACTGCTTCGACCTCGGCGACAGCGCCATGCCGTTCCAGCCGTTCGTCGAGGCCTTCTCGGCCGTCACCGACGACGAGCGCGATCACCTGGCGGGCGAGCTCCCCGCTCTGGCCCCCCTCCTGCCCTGGAGCTCCCCGGGTGAGGCCGTGCGGATCGACCGGGGGGAGCTCTTCGCGTCGGTCGCCGCGGGCATCGACCTCCTCGCCGCGGATCAGCCGATCCTGCTGGTGATCGAGGACGCGCACTGGGCCGACGCGTCGACGCGTCACCTGGTCCGGTTCCTGCTCACCTTCGTCTTCACCCACGACGTCGCCGTCGTGGTGAGCTATCGCGCCGACGACCTCCACCGCCGCCACCCCCTGCGGGCCGCGCTGGCCGAGTGGGTCCGGCTGCCCGACGTGCGGCGTCTGGAGCTGCAGCCGCTGAGCGACGAGGCCGTCGGCTCGCTGCTGCGAGCCCGGGCGGGTGCCGACACCGCGTCGGTGGGCGCGGCTGTCGGTCGTGCAGGGGGCAACGCCTTCTTCGCCGAGGAGCTGCTCGACGCGGGGCTGGCCGACGCCACGGCACCCCTGCCCGAGACGCTCGCCGACCTGCTGCTGGTGCGGCTCGAGGGCCTCGACGACGACACGCGCGCCCTGGTCCGCGCGGCATCGGTGACCGACGGACGTGAGGGCTTCGACGCCCTGGCGGCCGTCGCGGGCCTGGATCCGGCGCGTCTCGACGCCGCCCTCCGCACTGCCGTCGACCACAAGGTGCTGCGACGCAGCGGCGACGACTACCTGTTCCGCCACGCGCTGATCGGCGAGGCGCTGCGCGACGACCTGCTGCCGGGGGAGCGGCGCCGCATCCACGCGGCGTTCCTCGCCGCCCTCGGTCCCGACGCACCGGCGGCCACCGTGGCACGGCACGCCGCCCAGGCCGGCGAGCACACCCGCGCCTTCGTCGCCCTGGTCGAGGCCGGACGCGAGGCGCTGGCGGTCTCCGGCAGCGACGAGGCACAGGTGCACCTCGAGCAGGCCCTGTCGCTCGCCGAGCACGCGCCCGAGGGCACCGACCTCACCGAGGTCGTCGTCCGGGCGGCCGAGGCGGCGCAGATCGCGGGTCACGTGCAGCGCGCGCACGACCTGGTGGCCGACCACCTGCGGCGTCATGGTTCCGACCTGCCGGTCGACGACCGCGTCCGGCTGCTGATCGCGCTCGCGGCGGCGGCGTTCATCGCCAACGACGACGACGGCTCGCTCGCCGCGACCACCCAGGCACTCTCGCTGGTCGGCGACGCCGCCGTCCCCGAGCGCGCGCGGGTGCTGGCCCACCACGCGCTCGTGCTCTCGTCGCTCGACCGCGACGACGAATCGGTCGCCGCGGCGGAGCAGGCCATCGCGCTCGGCGAGCAGCTCGACCTGCCGGCGGTCGTCGGCGACGGCACCACGACCTTGATGCGGGTGCTCGCCCGCACCGGTGGCACGGACCTGGACAAGGCGCGACTGCGCTACGTGGAGCTCATCGAGCGATCGCGGGCGTCGGGCGACCTGCACGGCGAGCTGCGGGGCCTGCACAACCTGGCTTTCATCCTGCACAACGCGGGCCGACTCGACGACGCGGCCGACGTGTTCCGCCGCGCCATGCAGGCCTCGCTCGACAGCAACCGCCCGTGGGCGCCCTACGGGTTCGACGGCCGCCTGTTCGCGTACTACAGCGACTACCTGCGTGGCCGGTGGAGCGGCGCCGACGACCTGCTCGACATGCCGCCCGGTGCTCCTCGGCACGACGTCGCCCTCATGGACGCCATGGCGTCGCTCGTGGCGGCCGGTCGTGGCGACGACCAGGCCGTGCTCGACGTCGCCTCACGGGTGCGCACGTTCTGGGAGCGCGAGATCACCGTGGTGGGCCACGCGGCGTTCGCACAGATCGAGGTGCACGGCCGCCGCGGCGACGTCGGTGCGGCCGAGGCGGTCCACGACGATGCCGTGGAGGTGCTGGCCCGGCGCTGGAAGCTGCCGCTCGGGTCGGCCCGGGTGCGGCTCGGTGCGTCCCTCGCCGCCGCCTGGCGGCGGACGCCGCCGACCGGCGCGGACGAGCGCCGGCGGATCCGCGAGCGGGTCGAACGGCTCGCAGCCGATCTCGACGCCGTGGTGGCCCGGCACCCGAACCTGGGTCCCGAGGGCCAGGCGTGGGTGGCGCGCTTCCGGGCGGAGTCCGCGTCCCTCGCCCCGCTGCTCGGCGAACCCGCCGGCGACCCGGTCGCCGACTGGCGGCGTGCCGCCGACGCGTTCGAGGTGCTCGGTGAGCCGTACGAGGTCGCCCGCTGCCAGGTCGGCCTCGCAGTGGCGCTCGGACCGTCCGCCGAGACCGGCACCCTGCTCGACGCGGCCGAGGCCGCCGCGCGGCGACTGGGTGCACGACCCCTGATCGAGACCATCGAGGGGCTGCGGCCCCGACCGGCCGGGTCGTCGTCGCTCCTCACGGCGCGCGAGCACGAGGTGCTCGAGCAGGTGGCGCTCGGTCGCAGCAACGGCGACATCGCCAAGGCGCTGTTCATCAGCACCAAGACCGTCTCGGTCCACGTGTCGAACATCCTGGCCAAGCTCGGTGCGTCCAGCCGCACCGAGGCGGCGGCGATGGGACGACGTCAGGGACTCGTCGACTGAGCTCGAGGCAGTCGGGTCGCCACCACGGCCACCACGGCTGCCGTGACGACCGCCGCCCAGAAGGGTCGACCGCCCACGGCGGCGTCCCACGTGCCGCCGAGCGCGCCGATCCAGACGACCAGGACGGCCACGCCGAGCGCCCCGCCCAGCTGGTTCACCACGAACAGCGTCGCGCTCCCGGCGCCCACCTGCCCCGGGTCGAGCACGCGGTACAGGCTCGAGACGGTGGGACCGCCGATGCTGCCCAGACCCAGTCCGACCACGAAGGTGGTGACCGCGACGGCCACGCCGGAATCCGGACCGCCCGCCGCGAGGGCAGCGAACCCGCATCCGCCCAGCAGCGCCCCGCCCACGACGAGCCGCGTCGCCGGCACGCGGTCCGACAGGCTTCCTGCGAGCGGCATCGCGAGCAGCGTGCCGGCGCCGAACGGGAGCATGACGAGTCCCGCCTGGGTGGCCGAGAGGCCGACGGCGCCCACGAGGAACTGGGGCATGCCGAAGAAGACCGGGTAGATCGCCGCGCCGAGCAGCCCCATGATCGTGACGGCCGGTGCGAATCCGCGGTCGGAGAACGGCGACAGGTCGACGACGGCGTCGGGGCCCCGCAGCGCCGCGTGGCGGACGTAGGCGACCAGCAGGGTCGCTCCGAGCAGGACCAGGAGCACCGTGGTCACGTCGACGCCGGCGATCTGGCCCACACGGGCGAACCCGGCCAGCGAGAGCATCGAGCCGCCTCCGAGCAGCAGCAGGCCGCGGAGGTCGAGTCGCGACGGCTCACCGCGGTCCACAGGCAGGACGACCACGGAGGCGATCAGCACCGCGAGGGCGAGCACGGCCACCGCGCCCAGCACCCAGCGCCACCCCATCACGTCGCCGAGCGACGACCCGGCGAGCGGGCCGAGCAGCGGTCCGAGGGACATCGTGGCGCCCACGGTCCCCATCACCCGGCCCATCCGCCCAGGACCCGCCGCGCGGGCCAGCGCGGTGAGCATGATCGGCTCGAGTGCCCCGCCCCCGAGCCCCTGGACGGCTCGGGCCAGGGTCAGGGCCGTCAGGTCCGGTGCGAGCGCGGAGGCCAGGCCGCCGGCGGTGAAGACACCGAGGGCGGCGAGCCAGGCGGTCCGCACCCCCCACCGGTCCGTGAGCCAGCCGCTCAGGGCGATCCCGACGGCTGCGGCGATGAGGAACGACGTCGTCACCCAGGCTCCGGCGACGAGATCGACGCCCAGGTCCGCGGTGATGGCGGACGTGGCACCTCCGGCGACCGTGGTGGCGAGCAGAGCCAGGAGCGCGCCGGGCACGAGGACCGCCGCGAGGCGGGCGAGGGGTGCGCGATCGGTGATTGAACTCATGAGTTCAGTATTGTTTCCTTTCACGTACAGTCAAACCGGGCGGTTCAGCGACATGTACTCAGGAGTACAGTTGCGGTGTGTCTCCCACGTCCACTCAGGTCGCTCGTCGCGACGCGATCCTCGCGGCCGCCGTCGCGGTCTTCGGCGCAGCCGGATTCGCCGACGCAGGGGTCGACGAGATCGCGCGGCGCGCAGGTGTGGCCAAGCCGACCGTCTACAACCACTTCGGCGACAAGCGCGGTCTGCTGCTGGAGTCGATCCGCTGGGCCACGGCGCGCGCGCAGCAGCGCGTGATGGGCGCGCTCTCCGGTCTCGATCCGTCGGCTGCCGACCTGAGGGCAGAGCTCGAGCGCGTGTCGCGCGCCCTCATCGAGTGCCTTCTCAGCGACGAGGGCACCGCCGTCATGAGGCTGCAGGTGTCCGAGCAGCACCACCTCGCCGAGCTCGACTCGCTGCGCCTCGGGGCACGTCAGGCGACGGTCGAGGCGCTGGCCGGCCGGCTCGCCATCATCGCGGCGCACGGCCGGTTGCGGCTCCCCGACCCCGTGCTCGCGGCCCGACACCTCATGGCGCTCACCAGCGACGAGCCGCTCGCCGAGAGCGGCTTCGGCGCCCGGCGGCTGCAGCCCGACGAGGTCGTCGGCCCGGTCCGCGACGGCGTCGACACCTTCCTCGCCGCGTTCGGCGTCGACTGAGTCAGTGCAGGTCGGGCGGGGGGAGCGGTGCGACGTTCTCGTGGTCCCGCTCGCGGACGGCGCGCTTGATCTGCTGGATGTTGTTCCGCAGCAGGTCGCTGATCAGCTCGTCCATCCGGGGGTCGCCGAGCATCTCGATGATCACCCGCAGCGTCGTCTCGCTGACGTCGTCCACGACCCGGTCGAAGCCCGGGAGCCGGTTCACCAGGCGTGTGCTCGGGTCCTGCCGCACCTTCTCGGCCACGAGCGCCCTGAGCTCGCGGCGGTTCTCCTGCAGGGCGTTGGAGATGTTGCGCGTGTAGTGGCCGGTCTGGATCACGTCGGCCACCTCGTCGAGCACGGCGACGGTGATGGGCCGTTTGACGACCTGGACGACCCGCTCGGTCGCGCGGTTGACCAGGCGCACGAACCACGGTGCCCGGCGGCCCTTGGTGACGAACCACCGCGTCAGCAGTCCGGCCCCGACCGCGAGGGCCACCAGGACGCCGACGGTCAGCCAGACGATGTTGGAGGTGCTCACCCGCCCATTGTGCTGGTCCCGACTAGCCTGATCCCGTGACCTACCAGCGCTACGTGGCTCTCGGCGACTCGTTCACCGAGGGCGTCGGCGACCACGACGAGGCCCTGCCCAACGGGGTGCGCGGGTGGGCCGACCGTGTCGCGGCGGTGCTGGCCACGCGCGTCGAGGGGTTCGAGTACGCGAACCTCGCGATCAGGGGCCGCAAGCTCCGGCCGATCCTGGCCGAGCAGGTCGAGCCGGCGCTGGCGATGCGACCCGACCTGGTGTCGATCTACGCCGGCGCCAACGACGTGCTCAGGCCGCGCGTCGACATCGACGGTCTCGTGGCCGCCTACGACGCCGCGCTCCAGCGACTGGCCAACAGCGGCGCCCACCTGATCATGTTCACGGCCTACGACCCCGGTGACGCCCCGGTGTTCGGTGCGCTGCGCGGGCGGTTCGCGATCTACAACGAGCTGGTCCGCCAGGTCGCGGACCGGCACGGCGCGACGCTGGTCGACTTCTGGCGGCTGCGGGACTACCGCGACGACCGGCTGTGGGACACCGACCGCATGCACATGTCGAGCGCCGGTCATCAGCGGATGGCCATCGCGGTCCTCGACGCGCTCGGGGTGGAGCACGACCTCGTCCCGCTCGTCCTGGCCGACCGCACCGCGCTCTCGGCTCGCGAGCGGCGAGTGGCCAACCTTCAGTGGGCCACGGAGCACGCGGTGCCGTGGATCCGGCGCCGACTCACCGGCACGTCGTCGGGCGACGCCCTCGAGCCGCGGTGGCCCCGTCCCGCGCCCGTGAACGGCTAGGTCCCTCGTGAAGCTGCCCAAGCTCGGTCCCAAGCTGGCCAAGCCGCCGACGGACCTCGACGACGACGCGCAGGAGCGGCTCTACTCGTTCACGCGTCTCACCGACGGCGAGCTGGTCCCGACACGGCGGCTGCTGTGGCTCGCGGTCGTGCAGGCGGGCAAGCTCGACATCGGCGACCGCTCGTCGCTGAAGAAGGCCAAGGAGCGCATCACGCTCTCGCCCCACACGGTCGTCATGACCAAGCAGGAGGCGGTCGGCGCCGCCAAGATCAACTGGTACATCGAGCAGCTCGCGGCGGGCGAGCCGATCAAGCCGATCAAGGTCACCGACGTGGCGCAGGAGGGCGACTGGTGGCACCTCGACGGACTCCACCGGTTGCTGGCAGCCCGCATCCTGGGCCTGCCGGTCGAGGCCGAGATCTATCGCTGAGCCGGGACTGCGGGCCTCGGTTCAGCGAGGCGTGAGCGCGTCGCGGACCGGGATGAGCTTGGCGTCGGACTCGGCGAGCTCGTCGGCGGGGTCGGAGTCGGCGACGATGCCGCAACCGGCGAACAGTCGCACCGTCGTGCCGTCGGCGCCGACCTGGGCCGACCGCAGGCCGATGCCCCACTCGCCGTCGCCCCGCGCCCCGATCCAGCCGACCGGACCGGCGTAGCGTCCCCGGTCCAGTCCCTCGATCTCGTCGATCAGGGCGACGGCGGCGTCGGTGGGGGTGCCGCCGACCGCGGCCGACGGGTGGAGGGCGGCGGTCAGGGTGAGCGCGCCGGCGTCGCTCCTGACGACTCCCGTGACGTCGGTGGCCAGGTGCATCACGTTCGGCAGGTGCAGCACGAAGGGAGCCTCTGGCACGTTCATCCCGGTGCAGTGCGGCGCCAGCGCCTCGGCCACCGAGCGCACCGCGTACTCGTGCTCCTCCAGATCCTTGCTCGACCGGGCGAGCGACCCCGCCAGGGCGAGATCGTGCGTGTCGTCGCCGGTGCGTCGGATCGTGCCGGCCAGCACGCGCGAGGTGACCAGTCCGCGCTCGAGGCGCACCAGCATCTCGGGGGTCGAGCCGAAGAAGCCGTCGACCTGGAACGTCCAGCAGGTGGGGTAGTCGGCCGCCAGACGCGTCAGCGGCGCCCGGGTGTCGAGCCGGGTCGGCAGGGTCGCCACGAGGTCGCGGGCGAGCACGACCTTGTCGAGGTCGCCTCGTGCGATGCGCGCGACGGCGTCGGCCACGAGGTGCTGCCACGCCTCGCCGTCGACGGCCCCTTCGCGGAGCTCGGGAGCCGGCTGGACGGGGACCTCGTGCTCGGTCAGCTCCGGCGGAACGGCCAGGCCGCTGCCCACGACGGTGACCCACGTGTCGTCGCCGCGACGACCCACGACGACCTCGGGAACGACCAGCGTGCTGGTCGCCTCCGTGCGGTCGGAGAAGGTGAAGGAGCCGAAGGCGACCAGGCCCGATCCGGGCACGTCGACCTCGTCGCGCACGACGGCACCGGCGGTGAGGGCGTCCCACCAGCGCTGGGCCTCGGCGAACCGGTCGGCGCCGCTGACGGAGATCTCAGCGGCCCGTCCCCAGCCCACCATGCCGTCGCCGTGGTGCACCCACGCGACGCCGTCGGGACCGGGCACCAGGGGGAGCAGGGCACCCGGGTCGGCGATGCGCTGCGACCGGACGACGACGCCGAGGTCGACCGCAGGGTTGCTCACGACGGTCGAGCCTACTCGTGGCACAGTGACCAGGTGAGCCGAGCCGGTCTGGACAAGGATCCCCGCGACGTCGCCCGCATGTTCGACGGGGTCGCGGCCCGCTACGACCTGACGAACGACGTGCTGTCGATGGGTCAGGACCGTCGCTGGCGCAAGCGGGTCGTCGAGCTCGTCGCCCCCCGACCCGGCGAGGCGATCCTCGACCTGGCGGCCGGCACCGGCACATCGAGCGTGCCCTTCGTGGCGCGTGGGGCGAAAGTTGTTCCCTGTGACTTCTCGCTGGGAATGCTGACCGTGGGCAAGGCCCGCCAACCAAGGCTGCCCTTCGTGG
>JALRKU010000198.1 GCA_023254755.1 Aeromicrobium sp.
TCTGCTGCTGTGGCAGCGGCCGTGGGCGTCCGACCCAAGCCGGACGCCGGACGCCGCGCTGCCGTCCGACGCAGCGGCGGTCCTGACGGATCAGGCCCGGGCGCTCAGCGAGGCGCGCACGGAGGACGAGCTCGTCGCCGCGGCCGGGTCGGGCGAGGCGGCGCAGCGCTTCGCCCGGGCGGTCTGGTCCGCGCGCGAGCGTCTCGACGTCGGCGCCGTCCGGTGGCGCTACGTGTCGGGCGGGGACACCGTCGCGTTCGACGACGGTGACGCGCGGGCGCGATTCGACGTGGACGGGGCGGGCGGCTCCGTGGGCGTCCAGCTACGCGTGCACCCGCGTGACGACGGCGGCCTCGACGTGGTCGGCGTCGTCGGTGCCGACGACCCGTTGCCGTTGTGGCTCGCCGGCGCTCTCGACGTCGAGATCGACGACGGGCGCACCGTCGTCTCGGTCGACGGGGGAGCCGGAGACGACCGCTTCGACGTGGCGGCGCTGGCCCGCACGGCTCGCGAGCAGGTGTCGAGACTCACCGGGTCCGACCGGCCGCTGGTCGTCGTGGCGGCGCCGTCCGCGCAGGTCGCCGCGCTGCTGCTCGGCCGACCCGTCGACGAGCTCTCCCAGGTCGCTGCGGTGTCGACGCGCCTCGACGAGCGCCACGGGTCGCTGCGCGGCCCCGCGGTGGTGCTGAACCCCGAGGTCTTCGCCACGATGGACGCCCGTGCCGCGCAGATCGTCATGACGCACGAGGCGACCCACGTGATGACCGACGGCATCGGGTCGCGGGGGAGCACCTGGGTGGTCGAGGGGTACGCCGACTTCGTCGCCCTGCACGACGACACCGCCCCGCTCGAGATCAGTGCCGGGCAGGCGCTCGCCGAGGTCGCCCGTTCGGGCGCACCGCGCGCCCTGCCCAGCGACGCGGACTTCGACACCTCCTCGCACGGCATCGGCGGTGTCTACGAGTCGGCGTGGCTGGTGTTCCGCATGCTCGCGGAGAACCACGGCGACGCCGCGGTCACCCGGTTCTACGACGACGTGGTCGGGGGCACTGACGTGGAGCGCGCGTCACGTTCCGCCTTCGGCACCTCGATCGACGAGGTCACGCGGCAGTGGCGCCGCTACCTGCAGCGGCTCGCCCGAGGACTCGACGCCGGTTAGCGCTCAGCGGACGTAGATGCCCTCGACCGTGTCGTGGAAGTCGCGCAGGATCGCGTTGCGCTTCACCTTGAACGACGGGGTCAGGTAGCCGTTCTCCTCGGTCCAGTCCTCGGGCAGGATGACGAACTTGCGGACCGACTCGGCCTGCGAGACCTGGCTGTTCGCGTCGTCCACCGCTGACTGCACGGCGGCCTCGAGCTCCGGGTCGTCGAGCGAGCCGCTCCACCCCTCGGGGTCGATCGTCACCAGGGCGGCGACGAACGGCTTGCCGTCGCCCACGACCAGGGCCTGGCTGACGTACGGATGGGCGCGGATGCGGTCCTCGAGCACCGCGGGTGCGACGTTCTTGCCGCCCGCGGTCACCAGGATCTCCTTCTTGCGACCCGTGATCCGGACGTACCCGTCGGCGTCGACCTCGCCGAGGTCGCCCGTCGCGAACCACCCGTCGGCGTCGATCGCCTCGCGCGTCGCGTCGTCGTTGTTCCAGTAGCCGCCGAAGACCTGCGGGCCGCGGAACGAGAGCTCGCCGTCGGGGCCGACCCTGACCTCGGTGTCGGGGAACGGTCGACCCACCGTGCCGACCCGCTGCTCCGTCGGGGTGTTGACGCACAGCGCCGCCGTGGTCTCGGTGAGCCCGTAGCCCTCGAGCACCGTCACCCCGATGCCGCGGTAGAAGTGCGCGAGGCGGTCACCCAGCGGGGCGCCGCCCGAGATCGCCCACTCGGCACGACCGCCCAGGGCACCGCGCAGCTTGCCGTAGACGAGGCGGTCGAACAGGGCGTGGCGCAGGCGCAGAGCGAGGCCGGGGCGGCCGGCGTCCTGGGCCCGGCTGTAGGCGATCGCGGTCGCGACGGCCTGGTCGAAGATCTTGCCCTTGCCGTCGGCGTAGGCGCGGGTGCTCGCGGTGTTGAAGACCTTCTCGAACACGCGAGGCACCGCGAGCACGAACGTCGGCTGGTACTCGCCGAGGTGCTCGACGAGGTCCTTGACGTCGGCGGTGATGACGCTTTTTAGGCCATGGATCAGGATATAGCAAAAATGCGCGCTCGACTGTTTGATCCGGCAGAACATCAAAAAGATGACGCGCGTCACCAGGGTAAACGCGGATATTATCCGCCCGGGCATCGCGGATTTTGCCCAACAGCATTGCCACGCCATTTAAAAATGGCTCACAACCGATGA
>JALRKU010000231.1 GCA_023254755.1 Aeromicrobium sp.
AGGGGGCGAAGCTGCGCCACTCGCCGGAACGAACGGAGCGCCGGTCAGCTGACGATCGGCAGGCGGAGGGCGGCGTAGGCGTCGTCGGGGACGACGGGCGACTTGGGCGCGATCGGCTCCATCCGGGTGAAGCCGGTGCCGACCGCCGGGCGCAGGTCGGTCTCGCCGCGGTTGGGCCAGTACGACATGGCCCGCTCGGCCTGCGCCGTGATCGTGAGGGAGGGATTGACGCCCAGGTTGGCGCTGATGGCGGACCCGTCGACGACGTGCAGGCCCTCGTGGCCGTAGAGGCGGTGGTACGGGTCGATGACGCCCGTCTCGGGCGAGTCCCCGATCGCGCACCCGCCCATGAAGTGGGCCGTGAGCGGCACGTTGAACGGCTCGCCGATCGTGCCGCCGGCGGTGCCGCCCATGTGCTCGGCCATCTTCTGCACCGCGACGTGGCCTGGCTCGATGAACGAGGGGTTGGGAGCGCCGTGGCCCTGCTTGGAGGTGAGCCGCTTGCGGCCGAGGATCCCGCGCTTGGTGTAGGTCGTGATCGAGTTGTCGTGGGTCTGCATGACGAGGGCGATCACGGTGCGCTCGGACCAGTGGCGCAGGTCGTAGAGCTTGAACAGGTTGCGCTTCTGCCTCCACATCTCCTTGAGCCACGTGCGCCAGCGCGGGCCGGGCAGGCTGCCGTCGGTGAGCACGGTCTGC
This sequence comes from Aeromicrobium sp., assembly GCA_023254755.1. GTDB lineage: Bacteria > Actinomycetota > Actinomycetes > Propionibacteriales > Nocardioidaceae > Aeromicrobium. The sequence continues at coordinate 700 of JALRKU010000231.1, forward strand.
ATCAGCGACATCGCGTTCGAGCCCTTGCCGTAGCGGACGGGCTCGATGTGGGTGTGCTCGTCCGGGTGGAACGACGACGTGATGGCCACGCCGTGGCTGTAGTCGACGTCCTTGCCGTCGGCGATCGCGCCGAGCAGTGCCTCGGAGTTCGTCCGGGTGAGCAGACCCAGACGCTGCGAGACGTGCGGCAGGTGGCCCTGGTCCCGCATGCGGTGGAGCAGCTTCTGGGTGCCCATGGTGCTGGCCGCGAACACGACCTGCTCGGCCGTCATCCGCTGGTGCTTGCGGAACCGCTTGTTGGTGCGCCGTGTCTCGATCTCGTAGCCGCCGCCGGGCAGCGGCCGCACCGCCACGGCGGTGGTCAGCGGATGGATCTCGGCGCCGTTGCGCTCGGCGAGGTACAGGTAGTTCTTGACCAGCGTGTTCTTGGCGTTGTGCCGGCACCCGGTCATGCACTCGCCACAGCTGGTGCAGGCGTTGCGCTCGGGCCCGACGCCACCGAAGTACGGGTCGCCGACCGCGGCGCCCGGCTCGTCGCCGAACAGCACGCCGACCGGCGTGTGGTGGAACGTGCCCTCGACGCCCATGTCGGCCGCGACCTTCCTGATGACGCGGTCGGCAGCCGTCTCGAAGGGGTACACCGCGACGCCGAGCATGCGCTTGGCCTGGTCGTAGTACGGCGCAAGCTCGGACTTCCAGTCGGCGATGTGACCCCAGGCGGGATCGCGATAGAACGGGTCGAGCGGCTCGTACAGCGTGTTGGCGTACACGAGGGAGCCGCCGCCGACGCCCGCGCCGGAGAGGATCAGCACGTCCTTGAGCTTGTCGATGCGCTGGATGCCGTAGCAGCCCAGCTGCGGCAACCACAGGAACTTGCGCAGCCGCCACGACGTCTTGGCGAAGTCCTCGTCGCGAAAGCGCTTGCCTGCCTCCAGGACGGCGACCTTGTAGCCCTTCTCGGTCAGCCGCAGGGCGGACACGCTGCCGCCGAATCCGGAGCCGATGACGATGACGTCGTGGTCGAAACCCATGGGAACCTCTCGTGGTGCTGCTGCGGGGTGGTGGTGCTGTGTGCTGCGGGAGGACGCGCGGGGCGTCCAGGTGCGGTGGCCTCAGGCGCGCGGGGTGCGACGCAGCACCTTCAGCCCGAGGGTGAGGGCCTGCGCGTAGCGCCGCGCGGGGACGAACGCCGGTCCGCCCATCGGCACGGCCCGCTGGACCGCGACGGCCTGCGGCTCGGTGTAGCGCAGGATGCCCTCGGCGCCCTGGCGACGGCCGACGCCCGACGTGCGCATGCCGCCCATGGGGGCGTCGATGCTGCCGAACGTCGCGGCGAAGCCCTCGTTGACGTTCACGGTGCCGGCCTTGATGGCGGGGGCGATGCGACGGGCCTCGCGGACCGGGCCGAAGATGCTGGCGTTGAGGCCGTACTCGCCGGCGTTGGCGAGCGCGACGGCCTCGTCGACCGTGCGGTACTGGTAGAGCGAGACGAGCGGACCGAACGTCTCCTCAGCGAAGCACGCGGCGGCCTCGGTGACCCCCTCGAGCACCGTCGGCTCGAAGAAGTACGGACCGAGGTCGGGTCGGGCCCGACCGCCCGTGAGCACGGTGGCGCCGTTCGCGACCGCGTCGTCGACGTGCTTGGCGACGGTCTCGACCTGGCTCTGGGAGATGAGCGAGCCCATGTCGGCGTCCCAGTCGAGGGACGCGCCGAGGCTGAGGGCCTGCACCCGACGCACGAAGGCGTCGCGGAAGCCGTCGTACAGCGCCTCGGGCACGTAGACGCGCTCGATCGACACGCAGAGCTGACCGGCCGAGGAGAAGCAGGCGGTGACCGCACCGGCCGCGGCCCGCTCGACGTCGGCGCCGGGCAGCACGATCATCGGGTTCTTGCCGCCGAGCTCGAGGGAGCAGCTGACGAGCCGCTCGGCCGCCTGCTTGGCGACCAGGGTGCCGGTCGCCGTCGAGCCGGTGAAGCAGATGTAGTCGGCGCGCTGGATGATCGGCGTCCCGAGCACCCGGCCCGGCCCGGCGACGACCTGCCACAGGTCGCGCGGGAAGCC
>JALRKU010000329.1 GCA_023254755.1 Aeromicrobium sp.
GCCGCCGGACTTGTGGAGGAGCTTCACCTCGGAGATCACCATGCCGCGATCGACCGCCTTGCACATGTCGTAGACGGTGAGGGCGGCGACGGAGGCCGCCGTCAGCGCTTCCATCTCGACGCCGGTGCGGTCGGCCGTGCGGACCGTGGCCGTCAGCTCGACCGCGGACTCGCCGATCACGACGTCGACGTCGACGCCACCGACCGCGACCGGGTGGCACAGCGGCACCAGGTCGGGTGTCCGCTTGGCCGCCATGATGCCGGCGATCCGGGCGGTCGCGACGACGTCGCCCTTGGGCACCGCACCGTCGCGCAGCAACGCCACGACCTCGGCCGACACCTCGACCCGCCCCCGGGCGGTGGCCGTGCGGGCCGTGACGTCCTTGCCGGTGACGTCGACCATGCGCGCCGCCCCGGAGTCGTCGAGGTGGGTGAGCCCGTCGCCCGTCATCAGAACGGCCGATCGAGCACCAGGGTGCGCACGGTGTCGCCCATGTTGAGCGCCGTCTCGTCCTCGCCGACGATGATGAGGGCGTTCGACTGCGCCAGCGACCCGACCAGGTGCGAGCCGGTGCCCTCCAGCGGCGTCACCTTGGCACCGCGGTGGGTGACCTCGAAGACGCCGCGCAGGTACTGCCGCTTGCCCGACACCGACGTGACGTCCTGCGCGAGCACCGCGTGCACCATCGGTCGGCGGTACGGCGTCCGGCCCATCATGCGGCGGATGGCGGGCAGCACGAACACCTCGAACGACACGTAGGCGGAGACCGGGTTGCCGGGCAGGGTGATGATCGGCGTCTGCTCGTCGAAGACCCGACCGAAGCCCTGCGGCTTGCCGGGCTGCATGGCGACCTCGACGAAGTCGACGGTGCCGAGCGCCGACAGCGTCTCCTTGACGACGTCGTGCTCCCCCATGCTGATGCCGCCGCTGGTGACGACCAGGTCGGCGCGCACGAGCTGGTCGGACAGCACCCGCCGGAAGGTCTTGGGGTTGTCGTCGACCGCTCCCACGCGGTAGCAGATGGCACCCGCGCTGCGGACGGCCGCGGCGAGCATGAAGCTGTTGCCGTCGTGCACCGAGTCGTAGTCCAGGTGCATGCCGGGCTCGCGCAGCTCGGCGCCCGTGGACAGCACGACGACGCGAGGCCGCGGGCGGGCCTTGACGCGCGGCGCGCCGAGCGACGCCAGCAGACCGATCTCGCGCGGCCCCAGCACGGCGCCGGCCGGCAGGACCTCGGTGCCCGCGGACACGTCGGACGCCTGGCGTCGGATGCGAGCACCCCGACGAGTGGCCTCGCGGATCGTGACCCGGGCGTTGCCGTGGTCGGTGAGCTCGAACGGCACGACGCAGTCCGCGCCGCGCGGGATGGGAGCGCCGGTCATGATCTTGACGGCGGTGCCGGCACTGATCGCGAACGGCTTGGCCGAGCCCGCCGCGATCTCGCCGACGACGGGCAGGATGACGGGTGACGACTCGGTCGCGCTGGCGACGTCCTCGGCACGGATCGCGTACCCGTCGACCTGGGAGTTGTCGAAGCGCGGCAGGTCGGTCGGGGCGACGTAGGCCTCGTGGAGCGGCAGACCGAGTGACTCCACGAGCGGCTGGTCGTACGCCGCGAGCGGCCCGATGCCGCGCAGGATCTTCTCGAGGTGGTCCTCGACCGTGAGCACGCCGTCGGGGACGCTGGACGGTCGCGGGCGGGTCGCACGCCGCGGGGCCGGCGGCTCCGGCGCCGCGGTCTGCACAGCAGGCGTCTGCGGCGTCTCGGGCGCGGGTCCGTCAGGCGACTCCGCCGTGGTCGTGGGCACCTGGGCGGCGGACTCGGTCGGCGACGGGAGCTCCACCTGCTCGGTGGGCTCGTCCTGCGCGGCGGTCGCGGGAGGAGTCGTGGCGGCGGCGGCCGTCTCCGGCTCGTCGCCGGCGCCCGCACCGTGGGTCGGGACGCCCGCGTCTCCAGAGA
>JALRKU010000384.1 GCA_023254755.1 Aeromicrobium sp.
CGACAGCGACCCGACCAAGGTCCTGGAGATCGTCGAGGTCGGGAAGCAGTTGCTGATCACCCGTGGCGCGCTCACAACCTTCTCGATCGCCAACGACGTCGCGAAGTACTTCGCCATCATCCCGGCGATGTTCGTGGTCGCCTACCCGTCGCTCGACGGCCTCAACATCATGCGGTTGTCGACCCCGGAGTCGGCCATCACGTCCGCCGTCATCTTCAACGCCCTCGTGATCGTCGCCCTGATCCCGCTGGCGCTCCGCGGCGTCAGGTACCGACCGGCCGCGGCCGAGTCGCTCCTGCGACGCAACATCGCGGTCTACGGCCTCGGCGGACTCGTCGTGCCGTTCGTCGGCATCAAGCTGATCGACCTGCTCGTCTCCACCATCCCCGGCATCGGCTGAAAGGCATCGGGTGACCACCATGTCAGTGCAGAACATCACCACGGCGGGGGCGCGACAGTCGTTCGTCGCCCTCAAGGTCCTCGTCATCATGACGGCGCTGCTCGGCGTCGCGTATCCGGCGGTCGTGTGGGCTGTGGGCCAGGTCGTGGTCCCGGGACGGGCCGACGGCCAGCTGGTCGAGCGCGACGGGAGGGTCGTCGGGTCGGCGATCATCGGTCAGAGCTTCCCCGTCGAGGACGACGGCTGGTTCCACGGTCGTCCGTCGGCCAACGACTACGACGGCCTGGCGTCGGCCCCGACGAACCTCGGACCGTCGAACCCCGATCTGCTCGCGGCCGTCCGGGAGCGCCGGGCCGCCGTCGCCGGCGTCGAGGGGGTGGCGCCGTCGCAGGTCCCCGCCGACGCGGTGACCGCCAGCGGGAGCGGTCTCGACGCCTCCATCTCGCCGGCGTACGCGGCACTGCAGGTGCCGCGGGTCGCCGAGGCCCGTGGTCTCAGCGAGAGCGCGGTCCGGGAGCTCGTCGAGCGCGCCACGTCCGGACGCTCGCTCGGCTTCCTCGGTCAGCCACGGGTGAACGTCCTCGAGCTGAACCTGGCGCTCGAGAACGGGTGAGGGGTGGACACTGAGGGCGTGGAGGTCGCCGAGGACAGCAGACGCGGTCGCCTGCGGGTGTACCTCGGTGCCTCGCCGGGAGTCGGCAAGACGTTCGCCGCCCTCGACGAGGCGCGACGTCGCCGTGACCGGGGCACCGACGTGGTCGTCGCCCTCGCGGAGACGCACGGCCGCCGGCGCACGAGGCAGCAGCTGGACGGCCTCGAGGTGCTGCCCCGCCGGCGCGTGACCTACGGCGGGGCGGAGCTGGAGGAGATGGACCTGCCGGCCGTCCTTCGCCGGGCACCGCAGCTGGCCGTGGTCGACGAGCTGGCCCACACGAACGTGCCGGGGCTGGAGCACGAGAAGCGGTGGCAGGACGTCCACGACCTCCTCGACGCCGGGATCGACGTCATCACGACGGTCAACATCCAGCACCTGGAGTCGCTCAACGACGTGGTCGAGTCGATCACGGGGATCCGGCAGCGTGAGACGGTGCCCGACACCGTCGTCCGGGGCGCGGAGGCGATCGAGCTGGTCGACATGAGCCCGCAGGCGCTGCGCCGTCGGATGGCGCACGGCAACATCTACGCGGCCGACAAGGTCGACGCGGCCCTGTCGCAGTTCTTCCGCGAGGGGAACCTGACGGCGCTGCGCGAGCTCGCCCTGCTCTGGCTCGCCGACCGCGTCGACGAGGGCATGGAGCGCTACCGCGCCCAGCACGAGATCGACTCGACCTGGGCCGCCCGGGAACGCATCGTCGTGGCCGTCACGGGGGGCCCGGAGTCCGAGGGTCTGCTGCGCCGCGCCGCGCGCATCGCGTCACGGCTGGGCGGCGGCCGGTGGATGGCGCTCTACGTGTCGCGCGGCGACGGCCTGGTGCAGGTCGACCCGGCTCGGCTGCACGCGCTGCACGTGCTGACCGAGAGCATGGGCGGCACGTTCCACAGCACGGTCGGCGACGACACCGCGTCGGCGATCCTGCGCTTCGCGCGGTCGGAGAACGCCACCCAGGTGGTCATCGGGGCCAGTCGGCGCGGTCGGCTCTCGACGCTGCTGCGCCCTGGCATCGGCGAGGTGGTCATCGCCGAGTCGGGTGACATCGACGTCCACATCGTCACCCACGACCAGGCGCGTCGACGCGGCGCCGACGTCCGACCGTCCCCGCGCCTCGCTCTCGGGCGCCGGCTGCTGGGGCTGGCCCTGGCGGTCGTCGGTCCCTTCGTGCTGACGACGGCCCTGAAGGTGACGCCCGACTTCCACGCGCTCCCCACCGAGGCGATGCTGTTCATGGCCCTCGTCGTCGGGGTGGCGCTGGTCGGCGGTCTGGCGTCGGCAGTCGTCGCCTCCCTCGTCAGCGGCTTCGCGCTGAACTTCTTCTTCACTCCGCCCGTCGGGACGATCACGATCGCCAGCCCCGAGAACGTCGTCGCGCTGCTGCTGTTCGTCGTGGTCGGGATCGCCGTCGCGTCGGTCGTCGACCTGGCCGCTCGTCGCACGGCACAGGCGGTCCGCGCGACGGCGGAGGCCGAGGCGCTCACGGTGCTCTCGCACGGCCTGCTGCACGCGGGCGACGAGCTCGGGGCGGTGCTGGCCAGCGCCACCGAGCTGTTCGGGCTCCGCGGGGCGGCCGTGGTGGACGCCGACGGTCGGGTGCTGGCGTCGACCGGGGAGGGCCGCTTCGATCGCCCCGACGCCACGGTCGCCGTCGACGACGAGGTGGCGCTCGTGCTCGTCGGTCCCGCGGTGCCGCCTGAGGGATCGCGCCTGCTGAAGGCGTACGCGGCGCACGTGAAGGTCATCGGTGACCGGCGCCGGGCCGCGCGCGAGTCCGCGGAGCGCCGCGCCCTCGCCGAGACGGACCGGGCGCGCACCGCACTCCTGGCCGCGGTGTCCCACGACCTCCGTACGCCCCTGGCTGCGGTGAAGGCCGCCGCGTCGAGCCTGCGCAACACCGAGATCGGGTGGACGACCGAGGACGAGCAGGCCCTCCTGGAGACGATCGAGGACGGCGCCGATCGGCTGGACGACCTGGTCGCCAACCTGCTCGACATGAGCCGCCTGCAGGTCGACGCCGTGACGGCGCGGAGCGAGCCGGTGGACCTGGCGACGACGGTCGAGGCGGCGCTGCGCGGCGTGGTGGACCGGGCGCGGGTCGTCGTCGACACTGCCGCCGCGCCGACCGCCCGAGCCGACTCGGGCCTGCTGGAGCGCGTCCTGGCGAACCTGGCGTCCAACGCCCTCGTCTACTCCGACGACGTGGTGCGGATCGACTCGTGCGCCGCGGGTGACCGCGTCGTCGTCCGGGTCATCGACGCCGGACCCGGAGTGCCCGAGAGCCAGAAGTCGCGCCTCTTCGAGCCGTTCCAGCGGTTGGGGGACGTGCCGCGAGGTGAGGGGGTCGGTCTGGGTCTGGCCGTCGCGCGGGGCCTCGTCGAGACGATGGGCGGTACGTTGATCGCCGAGGACACGCCCGGAGGAGGGACGACCTTCGTGATCGACCTGCCCCGAGAGCCGGACGAGGGACCCGGCGCGTGAGCGTCGTGCTCGTGGTCGACGACGACGCCGCGATCCTGCGCACGCTCGCGATCAACCTGCGGGCCCGCGGCTACGAGGTCGAGACGGCGGCCGACGGTCGCTCGGCGCTGCAGGTGGTCGAGGAACGGGTGCCCGACGCAATCGTCCTCGACCTCGGACTGCCCGATCTCGACGGGCTCAGCGTGCTGCAGCGGCTGCGTGCCGCGCGGCGGGTGCCGGTCGTGATCCTGTCCGCGAGGCACGGGACCGACGACAAGGTCGAGGCCCTCGACGAGGGGGCCGACGACTACGTCACCAAGCCGTTCGAGATGGAGGAGCTGATGGCCAGGGTGCGGGCCGCCGTGCGCCGGGCGACACCCGCCGGAGAGCCGGTCGTGGTGTCCGCCGGCGACGTGCGCCTGGACGTCACGGAGCGTCGGGCCACCCGGGCCGGGGCGCCGGTACGGCTCACCCCGACCGAGTGGCACATCGTCGAGGTGCTCGCGCGGCGTCCCGGGCACCTGGTGACCCAGGCGGACCTGCTGCACGAGGTGTGGGGTCCGGGTTACTCCAGGGAGACGAACTACCTGCGGGTCTTCATCGCGCAGCTGCGCCGCAAGCTCGAGGCCGACCCGTCCGATCCCCGGATCTTCCTCACCGACCCGGGGATCGGGTACCGGCTCGTCGCGGACTAGGCCGCGGCTCCGAGCTTGAGGGTGACCGATCGGCCCACCGAGCGCGCCGTCTCGTGCGACTCCGCCAGCTGCCGGCGCGCGAGGTCGCGCAGCTCGGCCATGGCCGGAGTGACCTCGGCGAGGGTCAGCTCGGTCTCGATCACGTCGAGATCGAGGCCCCACACGTCGACGAGCACGCGGCGGAGCCAGGCGGTCGCGTGGTCCCAGCCGTGGCGAGGAGTGCCCTCGCCGTAGCCGCCACCGCGGGCGATGACAAGGAACGCCGGGCGTCCCTTGACCGGCGCCTCGACGCCGGGGGCCAGGCGGGGGTCGGTGATCGCGAGGTCGAACCACTGCTTGAACGACGCCGCGACGCCGAAGTTGTAGAAGGGCACCGCGAAGACGTACGCATCGGCGCCGACGATCTCGTCGGCGACCTGAGCGGCCAGTGCGCGGGCCTCACGCTGCGCGGGCGTCCAGTCGGTCTCGGGCACGAAGCCGGCGGTCACGGAGGCGGCCCAGGCGTCCGAGGGCAGCGGCTGGAGCCCGATGTCGCGGCGGACGACCGAGACCTCGCCGAGCTCCTCGACGACGGAGGCCTCGAGCGTGTCGGCGACGGCGCGTGTCACGGAGCCATCGGTGCGGATGCTGGCGTCGAGCCGGAAGAGGGTGGTCATGAGGGATCCTTTGTCGTCGGTCAAGTAGATGACCTGTGAACAAGACGATCGTGACACAAGAACATCTGCCGACGCAACGGACGCGGTAGAATCGCTGCATGACGGACGTCACGGAGGCTCCCGAGATCGATCTCGCACGCGGTCTCGGCACCGTGCTCCGTGCGCACGTCGAGCGCGGGCGCCGGGCTGTCGAGGGCCTGCCCGGAGGTCCTCGCGGCTTCCAGGTCCTGTCCATGGCCGCCGAGGAGGCCTGCAGCAACCAGGCGGAGATCGCTCGGGCCCTCGGCCTCGACCGCACCGTGATGACCTACCTGGTCGACGACCTCGAGACGGCGGGGCTCGTCGAGCGCCGCCCCGATCCCGCCGACCGCCGCGCACGCCAGGTGGTCCTGACCGCTGAGGGCGAGCGCCGGCACGCCGACCTGCTGGATCAGTTCGCCGCGATCGACGCCGAGGTGCTCGGTGGTCTCGACCCCGATGACGCCGCCGTCTTCCGCACCCTGCTGACCAAGGTGGTGGGGTCGCTCGACGGGCACTCCGTCGACGCCTGCACCGCGGTCGCCGCGGTCACCGACGCGGACTGCTGATCAGTCGTCGGACCGCAGCTCGCGGTGCCTGGCGCTGAGCACCTCGACCTCGGGCCGCGACGCCACGAGCCGTTCCACGGCGTCGAGCACCTCGACCACGTGGGCCCGGTCGGCCGCCGTGACGGCCGCACCGATCCCCGCTCGACGGTGTAGATCGAGGTGGTCGACCTCCGCGGCGGAGACGTCGAAGCGACGGCGGATCTCCGCCACGATGGGACGCACGACGGAGCGCTTCTGCTTGAGGGAGTGGACGTCGCCCAGCAGCAGGTCGAGCTCGATCCAGCCGATCCACATGGCTCAGGCGGCGCTCGAGTAGCCCGCCTTCAGCTCCTCGACGAGGGTCGGACGTGACGGTGTCCAGCCGAGATCCGCACGCGCCTTCTGGCCGGACGCCTGCTGGTCCAGCAGAAGCGCCTCCCCGAAGGCGCCGAGCTTCTCGAGCGTGGCGGTGTCGCCCTCGGGCTGCGCACCGATCGCGTCGGCCAGGTCGGCGACCTTCGGGTTGTCGCCGTTCACCGCGACGTATCCCTGGCCGCCGGGCAGATCGAGGGCGCGGACGTACAGGTCGGCGAGGTCGTCGACGTGGACCGTCGTCCAGTGCTGCTCGCCGGTGCCGGGCACCGCGCCGGAGGCCACGAGCATCGCCGGGATCCCGCCGCCGTGGCCGTAGACGATGCCGGGGCGGATCACGGTCGCGCGGACGCCCGAGTCGAGCAGTCGTTGCTCGGCGTCGACCCGCCACGCCGTCAGGGCGGGAGCGTCCGGGGTGCTGTTCTCGGTGATGCTGGAGCTGGAGCCGTAGGTCCAGATGCCACCGGTCAGCAGGAAGGGCTTGTCCGTGCCGCCGTAGGTCGCGATCGCGGCGTCGATGACCGCGCCGTTGAGCTCGGCGTCGCGCCCGTCGCTGCCGGCTGCGGTGTGGATCGCGGCGTCGTGCTGGGACAGCTCGGAACCGAGCCACTCCCGGTCGAAGAGATCGCCGACCACGGACACCGCCCCGGCGTCCTCGACGGAGCGTGCCGACTGCGGGCTGCGCACCACCGCGGTGACCGTGTGGCCGGCCTCGACCAGCTGGGACAGGACGGCGCTGCCGATGAAACCGGTTCCCCCGGTGAGCAAGATCCTCATGCAGGTGTCAACGGGCCCCGCCCGACCGCCTATTCCGCTGACGAGTCACAAGATTCAGGTGACGAGTCACCGGTTTCAGGTGACGAGTCACGAAGCTCGCGTCAGTCGAAGATCTCCATCAGCCAGTGCTCGCGCTTCTTCTTCTTGTACGGGCGACCACCGTACGAGCGGTCGTCGCGGTACGAGGGCTCGCGGTAGTCCGACTCGCGGTAGTCGCGGGGCGTCGGCGCCGCCGCGGGGCCGGGGACCGAGTCGGCCGCCGCTCGCTCGACGATCTTGTCGAGCTCGCCGCGGTCGAGCCAGACGCCGCGGCACTCGGGGCAGTAGTCGATCTCGATGCCGGAGCGCTCGCTCATGACCAGGGTGGATCCATCGGTGGGGCACTTCATGCCCCGTCCAACGGGCGAGGTCCGGTGAAAGGTTCCGGAGTAGGTTCGTCGCATGACCACCGACTGGCAGGACCCCGCCGCCGTCTCGCTCATGCTCGACGACCTCGACACCTGGGCGGTCGTCGGGCTGTCGACGAACACCTCGCGCACTGCGTTCGGCATCGCCCAGCTGCTCCAGAGCCGCGGGAAGCGGATCGTGCCGATCCATCCCGACGCGCCCGTCGTGCTGGGGGAGCAGGGCTACGCCACCTTGGCCGAGGTGCCGTTCCCCGTCGACGTCGTCGACGTGTTCCGCCGGTCCGAGGACGCCGGGCCGTTCGCCGACCAGGCGGTCGAGATCGGCGCCAAGGGCGTCTGGTTCCAGCTCGGGGTCATCGACGAGGACGCGTTCGAGCGCACGACCGCGGCGGGCGTGCCGATGGTCATGGACACGTGCCCGGCGATCGAGTGGCGCCGCCGCGGCGCCTAGGTCTCAGGCCGTCAGCAGGCGGGAGCGCCGGGCGGCGGCCCATCGCCTGATGCGCTTGCCGAGGTCGGTCCAGGCGTCGTCGCGGTCCTTGCGGCTCTCGGCGAACCAGACGACGTAGGCCAGCAGCAGGACCTGGAAGCAGATCGCGCCCCACGCCTGCAGGTGCAGGCCGGCGGCGATCATCAGGCACCGGTTGGCGATGAGGGGCCACCGGCACAGGCGCTCGAGCGACGAGGCCAGGAAGTACGGCCGGCTCCCCGGGGCGCTCGAGGTCATGCCGATCGTGGCCAGCAGCCAGCCGACCATGGTCGGCAGGTTGAGCGACGCGAGGACCAGCACCATCGTCGTCAGCACCCTCATCACCTCGCCATGTCGCCGGTGCCCGGTTCAACGGCACGCAGCCTCGAAGGTCACGCGGACCGGCTCGTGACGAGGTGTCTCATTCGCCGCGCAGAAGGACTGCCGCGGCGTTACAGTCCGAAGACGCGCTGCGACGGGAGGGTCGGAGACCGCGCAGAGAGAGCGGGCGAAGATGAAGCACCTCTTGAGGACCGCGACCGTGGTCGCTGCCGGGCTGGTCGGCGTCAGCGCCGTGGCATCCGGCGCGACCGCGGCCAGCGACGACACCGTGACGGTCAGCGGCACGGTCACCGGTTTGGGCGGTGCACCGCTCGAAGGGGCGACCGTGGTCGCCGGGGCCTTCGAAGGCGATCGCCAGGACAGCGACCTGTCCGATGCCAACGGTCGGTACACGCTGCACGTGCCTGCGAACAGGAACATCGACGTGTGGTTCGACAAGTCGGGATACCGAAAAGAGAGGTTCTTGGGGTCCGGGTCGAGCGACCCCGACCTACGGGTCCGGGAGGCCGACATCCGCGACGTCTCGGTCCATCTCACCGCGTCGGGAACCGTGTCGGGCCGCGTGCTGGACGATGCCGGACGACCCGTGGTCGGCGAGTCGCTCGGCCTCGATGGCGAGGCGTTCACGAGCCATGGTGGTCGCGTCCCTGACGAGTACACCGACGGGCGTGGTCGGTTCTCGTTCGAGTCGGTGCCCGAGGGGCGATCTCGACTGTCGTTCCCCAGCGCGCCTCAGGGGCTCCTCTCGACGCTCGGCACGGTCACCGTCTCGCGCCCGGGACAGGTCGTCGACCTCGGTGACCTGAGGGCCCAGCGGGATCTGAGGGGGCGGGTCGCTCTCCGGGTCGACATCTCGCCGGGCGGCCCACCCGATGGGACCTGGCCTCTCGACCTGCGGTCCGTCGAGGCCGACGGGGCCTCGTACCTCTCGGGTGGCCATCTCGCGAGCTACGACGGGGCCACGGCAGTGTTCGAGGACGTCCCTGTGGGGCGATACAAGATCGCTTACGGTGACCGGTGGCTCGGTGGCAGGTCGTTCGACACCGCTACGACGGTGTCCGTCGCCTCCGGGCGGACGACTCGTGTCGGCCCGTGGGACGTGACTGGTCGGTCGGTCTCCATCTCGACTGATCTGAAGACCACGCGTGGCGCCCACGTCGGTGGCGTCCGTGTGCTGGTCCGGAGGCTGGACGAGCCGACGGAGATCGTCGCCTGGCGGGTGAGCCACGCCGGCAGCGAGGCCGGAACCGAGATCGAGCAGCTGCCGGCAGCCGAGTACCGGATCGACTACGTGGATCCTGCCGGCCGGTACGAGCCGGTGTCGAAGGTGTGGGACGCGCGTGACGGGGGGCGGCTGTTCCCCGGACCGGTGCTGAAGCGCCGGGGCGAGGAGCCGCCGCCGCGAACCGGAAGCGAAACGTGGACGGCTCGTGCCGGCGCAAGGGTCCTCGGCGCATGGACCGCTGGAGCTCAGCCCTACTTCGAGCACGACGACTCAGAACCGGCGTCCGTCGACCAGGACAGCGACGAGCAGGTCGTGTACTGGGCTGTTCCCCCGGGACGCTACAAGTTCCGGATGGACGAGAACACGTGGCTGGGCGGCAAGAGCTTCGAGAGCGCCACGGTGTTCGACGTCGGGCCGGGACGTACTGTCGTCGACTCGGTCGTCGCCCCTCCGCGGACCGGCTTGTCTGGGATCGTCCGTAGCGACGACGGCCGCTACGTCCAGTCCGCAGAAGTGACCGTGTTCGACGTGTCGGACGAGACGACCGTCGTCGCCAGAAAGCGGTGGGACACGCCCCGGTCCCTCGTGGAGGGCATGCCCCTCGGTCCCTACAAGATCCGGGTGAGCGACCCGCAGGGCCGGTTCGCCACGCGGTGGTACGGCGGTGGCTCGTCGTTCGCCACGGCCGAGGTCTTCACGCCTGACGTCGGTGAGTTCTCGTGGTTCGGCACGATCACCCTGCCGTCTCAGTTCAAGGCGCTGTCCGGGCCGCGCATCGTCGGGACGCCCGCGCCCGGCAAGCGGCTCACCGCCACCACGCCGGTCTACGGCAAGACCGGGGCGAAGCTGTCGAAGCGCTGGTACCGCAACGGGAAGGCGATCAAGGGCGCCACGTCGTCGGCGTACCGGGTGAAGTCGTCGGACGTCGGCAAGAAGCTGACGTATCGCGTCGTGGCGAAGCGCTCGGGCGAGAAGGTCGTGACCACGTCGCAGCCGGTCGTCGTGCGGCGGAAATGAGGCGTCCGAAGACGAGACGAGCCGGGTCCCGAGAGGGGATCCGGCTCGTTCGGCGGTGGTACACCCCCAGGGACTCGAACCCTGAACCCGCTGATTAAGAGTCAGCTGCTCTGCCAATTGAGCTAGGGGTGCAAGCGCGGTGTCGCCATCGCGCGGGCGCCGTGAGGCGCGACCATCGACTCTAGCACCGTGACAGCGACTCGACGAAATCGAGGAGGGCGTGAGCGGCGTTGTGGCCACCGATGCCGCTGACAGCGCCGCCGCGACGCGCGCCGGAGCCGCACAGCAGGATCCGCGGGTGGTCGGTCGCGACACCCCAGCGGTCGGCCGGGAGGACGGGCCGTTCGCCGACGCCGAGCCAGGGCCACTGCAGGTCGCCGTGGAAGATGTGGCCGCCGGGCATCGCCAGTGCCTCCTCGACCTGCGACGGTGTCTTGTGCTCCACGCCGAGGATCAGCGGCTCGATGGGCTCGGCCAGGTGCTCGTCGAGAGCGGCGAGGAACCGGCGGTAGGCGGCCTGGCCGGAGGCATCGTCGGGGAGCACGGCATCGGGCGTGTGGAGGCCGAAGTAGGTCAGCGTCTGGGCCGGCGTCTTCGACAGCTCCGGCCCGAGGATCGACCGGTCCGTGAGCGTGTGGCAGTACAGCTCGCCCGCTGCCCGCGAGGGGATCGCCCCGGCCGCCGCCTCGCGGTGTGCCGTCTCCAGCTCGGTGAGCCGCTCACCGACGTGGAACGTGCCGGCGAACGCGACGGACGGGTCGACGCCCGACCGCAGGCGCGGCAGGCGTGACACCAGGAGGTTCACCTTGAGCTGGGAGCCGGACGGCTTGGGGCCGGGTTCGCGCCCTCGCATCAGGTCGAGGACGAAGGGCGCCACTCCCGACAGCACCCAATCGGCGTCGACGCGGAAGTCCTGGTCGGTGCCGGTGACGCCGACCACCTCGACGTGGTCGTCGTGCGCCGCGACCTCGGTGACGGTCGTGTCGGTGCGGATGCGGGCGCCGGCCTCGCGCGCCACCCGCTCGAGCTCGGCCGTCACCGCGCCCATGCCGCCGACGGGCACGCGCCACTCGCCGGTGCCGTTGCCGATCAGGTGGTACAGGAAGCAGCGGTTCTGCACCAGGCTCTCGTCGTGCACGGAGGCGAACGTGCCGATCAGGGCGTCGGTCGCGACGACGCCGCGGACGAGGTCGTCGGCGAAGCGGCGCTCGATCGCCTCGCCCAGCGGGCGCTCGACGAGGTCGGTCCAGATGGTCGGGTCGACCTGGTCGCGCACCGACTCGGCGGTGGGCAGCGGAGCCAGGAGGGTCGGCGCGACGGCCCGTGCGACCGTCGCGACCTCGGCGTAGAAGCGCTGCCAGGCGAGCAGCTCGGTGTCTCCTCCGGTGAGCCGGCGAAACGACGACCGGGTGGCGTCGCCCTCGGTGGTCTCGACCAGGAGGCCGTCGGGCCCCCCGGGACCCGTGTACGGCGTGAACGACGCGGTCGACCGAGACCGCAGCTCCAGGCGCAGGCCGAGGTCTTCGACCAGCTCGTCCGGCAGCAGGCTGACCAGGTAGGAGAAGCGGGACAGCCGCGCGGATCGCCCGTCGAACACCTCGGAGCTGATGGCGGCTCCACCGACGTGGGGGAGGCGCTCGACCACCTCGACGTCCATGCCGGCCCTGGCCAGGTAGGCGGCGGCGACGAGCGCGTTGTGACCGCCGCCCACGATCACGACCGAGCCACGCGCGCGCATGGCGCCAGCCTAGGGCCAGACCGGGGCGTCCTCGCAGGATCCGGACCAGCGTGCCCGTGGAGACGGGGAGTCTGGGCGGAACACGACGACCTGGCGGAACACGACGATCTAGTTTAGTGTTCAACTAGTCAGTCCGGCGACCCTCGCCGGGGACGAGGAGACCACGATGCCCGCCATCACCGTCGACGACTGGACCACGCTGCCGCGGGTCCTGCCGCTGCCCACCCAGACCGAGGACCGCGCGCCGATCACGGTCACGACGGCCCCCCAGGGCTACGAGGGCGAGGGCTTCCCCGTCCGTCGCGCTTTCGCCGGGGTCGACGCCAAGGACCTCGACCCGTTCATCCACCTCGACCAGATGGGCGAGGTCGAGTACGCGCCGGGCGAGCCCAAGGGGACCCCGTGGCACCCGCACCGGGGATTCGAGACGGTCACCTACATGATCGACGGCGTCATGGACCACCAGGACTCCCACGGTGGCGGCGGGTCGATCACCGACGGCGACACCCAGTGGATGACCGCCGGCAGCGGGCTGCTGCACATCGAGGCGCCGCCGGAGTGGCTGGTCGGCAAGGGCGGCCTGTTCCACGGCCTGCAGCTGTGGGTGAACCTGCCGCGCGCCGACAAGTGGAAGCCCCCGGCCTACCAGGACATCCGGGGGGCCGACGTCGGCCTCGCGTCCTCGCCCGACGGCGGCGCGCTGCTGCGGGTCATCGCCGGCGAGGTCGACGGCGTGCGCGGCCCAGGCAGCACCCACACCCCGATGGCGATGGTCCACGCGACCCTCGCCCCCGGCGCCGAGCTCGTCGTCCCCTGGCGCACCGACTTCAACGCGCTCGTCTACGTGATGAACGGGGAGGGGTACGTCGGCAGGGACCGCCGCCCGATCCGCACGGGTCAGCTGGCCGTCCTCGGACACGGCGAGACGATCACGGTCGGCGCGTCGGCGGGCCAGGAGGCGCGGCACCCCGCGATGGACGTCGTGCTGCTGGGTGGCCTGCCGATCCGTGAACCGATCGCGTGGGCAGGACCCTTCGTCATGAACACCAGGGCCGAGGTGGTCCAGGCGTTCGAGGACTTCCAGAAGGGCCGGCTCGGCACCATTCCCTCGCAACCGGTGCCTCACGCCGACGTGCAGGGCGAGCTCGGCTGACCCACGACGCGCTGTGTTCGCGATACCACCGGGGCGCCTGGTTGAATGCTCGCCATGGGTGCACCTGTCGATCGCCTGAAGTCCGTCGTCGGCCGCCGCGTACGCCGCCTGGCGGGCCAGCCGGACCTGCAGCGCAGGATCGCCGAGCTCGAGAAGCGTGTGGCGACGCTCGAGAAGGCTGGCGGAGGCAGCACGAAGGAGCGTCGCCGAGCGGCCCGCAAGAAGGCCCGCACGTCGGGCCTGGGCGGCACGGCGCCTGATCGTGGGGCGCCGGCCGCGGCACAGACGGCCGAGGTCGAGGCGGCGGTGGTCGCGGTCAAGGAGCAGCGCCTCACCTACCTGACGCTCCCGGCGCTGAGGGCGCTGGCCGTCACCGTTGACGAGCTGGAGCGCGACGAGCTGCCCGGCATCATCGTCGAGGCGGGCACGGCCCTCGGCGGGTCGGCGGTCGTCATCGCGCTGAGCAAGTCACCCGAACGGCGGTTCGTCGCCCACGACATGTTCGGGCTGATCCCGCCTCCCGGCGACGAGGACGGGGACGACGTGCACGAGCGCTACGCCACCATCGTGGCCGGCAGGTCGTCGGGTCTGGGCGGTGACACCTACTACGGGTACCGCGAGGACCTGCTGGGTGAGGTCACCGCCACGTTCGACCGGTTCGGCGTCCCGGTGGACCAGAACGCCATCGAGCTGGTGCCAGGTCTGTTCCAGGACACCATCAGTGGCGACGAGCCCATCGCGCTGGCCCACGTCGACGGCGACTGGTACGAGTCCACGATGGTCTGCCTCGAGCGTTTCGGCCCGCGGATCGTTCCCGGTGGGCGGTTCGTCATCGACGACTACTTCTCCTGGTCGGGCTGTCGCACCGCGGTCGAGGAGTACTTCACGGACCGCGACGGCTGGTCGTTCGAGCAGCGGGGCGGCAAGGTGCACATCGTCCGGGCCGCGGCGGATCCTCACGCTTGACGCCGCGTGGTCCAATGTCCGCGTGGACGACTACCTGGAGCTGAACCGCGCCATGTGGGACTCGCGGGCGTCGACCCACCAGGACTCGCGGGCCTACGACCTCGACCGGTTCCGCCACGACCCGGCGGCGATCAGCGACGTGGTCCGGTTCGACCTGCCGCGGCTCGGCGACGTTCGGGGGCTCGATACCGTGCACCTGCAGTGCCACATCGGCACCGACACCGTGAGCCTGCACCGGCTCGGTGCCCAGGTGACGGGGCTGGACCTGTCGCCGGCGTCGCTCGCGGTCGCCCGCCGGCTCGTCGCGGACGTCGGCGCGCCGATCGACCTCGTCGAGTCCGACGTCTACGCGGCACCCGACGTGCTCGGGCGGGAGCGGTTCGACCTCGTCTACACCGGGATCGGGGCGATCTGCTGGCTGCCGAGCATCGACCGATGGGCCGCCACGGTCGCCGCGCTTCTGCGTCCGGGCGGACGGCTGTTCATCCGGGACTGCCACCCGATGGCGGGCGTCCTGGACGTGCTCGACGGTCGGATCGTGCTGGACTATCCCTACTTCGAGCAGCCCGACGCCCTGGTCTTCGAGACGACCACGTCGTACGTCGACCACGTCGCGCCGCTGCCCGGACTGCCGAGCCGGGAGTGGTCGCACGGCATCGGCGAGATCGTCATGGCGGTGATGGACCACGGCATGGACCTGGAGCTGCTGGCCGAGCACGACAGCATCCCGTGGGAGGCGTTGCCGGGCCTGATGGCGGCGCACCCGGACCACCCGGGCGAGTTCCGCCTGGCGGACCGACCCGAGCGCCTCGCCGCGTCCTTCACGCTCGCGGCGCGCCGGCGCTGACCCCACGCCGATCGAGCCCGTTCGGGCCGCCGACCGGCTGCTGGGCGTGACGTCGCCGACTCGCGGGCCGTGGGGCGGGACTGGTTGACTGGCTGCATGCGTTCCGTCGCCTTGTCACCGCAGAACCGCCAGGCAGCGCTCGACGCGATGGCGTCCGAGCCGCTCGACGTGCTCGTCGTCGGAGGCGGCGTGGTCGGTGGTGGCGCCGCGATCGACGCGGCCACGCGCGGCCTGTCCGTCGGCCTGGTCGAGGCTCGGGACTTCGCGTCGGGCACCTCGAGCCGGTCGAGCAAGCTGATCCACGGTGGACTGCGCTACCTCGAGATGCTCGACTTCCGTCTCGTCGCCGAGGCGCTCGGCGAGCGCAGCCTGCTCATCGACAAGCTCGCACCGCACCTGGTGCATCCCGTGCCGTTCCTGTACCCGCTCAAGCACCGCGTGTGGGAGCGCTTCTACGCCGGCTCCGGCGTGGCGCTGTACGACTCGATGGCCCTGCTGTCCGGGCGCTCTCGCGGCGTGCCGCACCACCGGCACCTCACGCGCCGAGGGGCCCGCCGACTGATGCCGTCGCTGCGCAAGGACGCGCTCGTCGGCGCGATCCACTACTACGACGGCCAGGTCGACGACGCGCGGCACACGATGTTCCTGTCCCGGACAGCCGCTGCCTACGGCGCCCACGTCGCCAGTCGCACCCGCGTCACCTCGCTCCTGCGTGAGGGTGACCGCGTCGTCGGGGCGCGGGTCAAGGACCTGGAGTCCGGTCACGAGTTCGACGTCCGCGCGCGCCAGGTGGTCAACGCGACCGGCGTCTGGACCGACGACACCCAGTCGATGGCGGGGGAGCGGGGCCAGTTCCACGTCCGGGCCAGCAAGGGCATCCACCTGGTCGTGCCCCGCGACCGCATCCGCGGCGACTCGGGGCTGATCCTCAAGACCGAGAAGTCGGTGCTCTTCGTCATCCCGTGGGGACGTCACTGGATCATCGGCACGACCGACACCGACTGGGACCTGTCGAAGGACCACCCAGCGGCCAGCCGGTCCGACATCGACTATCTGCTCGAGCACGTGAACAGCGTGCTGCTGGAGCCCATCACCCACGACGACGTCGAGGGTGTCTACGCCGGCCTGCGCCCGCTGCTGGCGGGCGAGGACGAGGCCACCAGCCAGCTGTCCCGCGAGCACGCGGTGTCCACCGGCGTGAAGGGCCTGGTCGTCATCGCGGGCGGCAAGTACACGACCTATCGCGTCAGGGCCAAGGACGCGATCGACGCCGCCGTCTCGCAGATGGCGAGCCAGCTCGACCGCATGGTGCCGGAGTCGTGCACCGAGGACGTGCCGCTGCTCGGCGCCGACGGCTACGAGGCGCTGTGGAACCAGCGACACCAGCTCGCCGCGTCGAGCGGTCTCGGCAGCGGTCGCGTCGAGCACCTGCTCAAGCGGTACGGATCGCTGACTCTGGAGGTCCTCGACCTCGTCACCGAGCGCCCCGACCTGGCCGAGCCGCTCACGGGCGCCGACGACTACCTGCGGGCCGAGGTCGTCTACGCCGCCACCCACGAGGGGGCCCGACACCTCGAGGACGTCATCGCCCGTCGTACCCGCATCTCGATCGAGACCTTCGACCGCGGCACCACAGTCGCCGCCGAGGTCGCCGACCTCATGGGCGACGTCCTGGGCTGGAGCGAGTCCCAGCGCGAGACCGAGGTCGAGCACTACCTGAAGCGGGTCGAGGCCGAGCGCGAG
>JALRKU010000451.1 GCA_023254755.1 Aeromicrobium sp.
CGTGCACGTCGGCATCGAGGACCGCGAGAAGGTTCTGCCGATCAGCTCGGCGATGCTGTCGTACTACGGCCACCTGCAGGCGCTCAGCGCGTCGTCGCCGTTCTGGGGAGGCAAGGACACCGGCTACGCGTCGAACCGCGCGCTGATGTTCCAGCAGCTGCCGACCGCCGGCCTGCCGTTCCACTTCCAGGAGTGGAGCGAGCTGGAGCACTACGTCGACGACCTGACCACGACCGGCGTGATCGACGTGTTCGACGAGATCCGCTGGGACCTGCGACCCTCGCCCAAGTTCGGCACCCTCGAGGTGCGGGTCTGCGACGGCATCCCGACGATGTCGGAGCTGCTGAGCATCGCCGCCCTGACCCACTGCCTGGTCGAGCACTTCTCGTCCGAGCTCGACGCGGGGCGGGCGCTGCCCAACATCCCGCCGTGGTTCGCGCAGGAGAACAAGTGGCGGTCGGCGCGCTACGGCATGGACGCGATCCTCGTCCTCGACGAGCACGCCGAGGAGGAGCTCGTCACGACGGACCTGACGCGCCTGCTGGGGGTCCTCGAACCGGTCGCCGAGCGCCTCGGGTGCGTCGAGGAGCTCGGCGGAGTCCACGACATCATCCGCGACGGCGCCTCCTACCAGCGCCAGCGCGCCGTCGCCGACGCCAACGGCGGTCGACTCGACGCGGTCGTCGCGTCGCTCGTCGAGGAAATGCGCGCGGGCCGTCCGGTGTTGAGGGAACCATGAGCTCCGAGACCACCACCGAGGGCGTCGACTTCTGGTTCGACCCCCTGTGCCCCTTCGCCTGGATCACGTCGCGCTGGATGCTCGAGGTCGAGCAGCACCGCGACGTCCACACGACGTTCCACGTCATGAGCCTGTCGGTCCTCAACGAGGACAAGGACGTCCCCGACGAGTACAAGGAGATGATCCAGCGGGGCTGGGGTCCTGTCCGGCTCGCCATCGCCATCGAGCAGCAGCACGGCCAGCAGGCGCTGCGCGACTACTACACGGCGATCGGCACCCAGCACCACAACGAGAAGCAGGAGTTCTCGCCCGAGCTGTTCGCCGCGGTCCTCGAGGAGATCGGCCTCCCGGTCGAGCTCGCAGCGGCCGCCGACGACACGTCGCTCGACGAGGCGGTGCGCGCGTCGCACGCCGACGGCATCGGCCGGGTCGGCGAGGAGGTCGGCACGCCGGTCATCGCGATCGGCGGGGTGGCGTTCTTCGGCCCCGTGCTGACCAGCATCCCGCGCGGCGACGACGCCCTGACGGTGTTCGACGGTGCGCGGGCGCTCGCGTCCTACCCGGACTTCTTCGAGCTCAAGCGCACCCGCACCGGTGAGCTGAGCTTCGACTGACCTGGTCGAGGTGGCGGCGCCCTAGGCTGGCGACATGACGCTGTCGCCGGCCTCGCGCCGCCTCCTCGCCGATCTGGAGGCCGAGGCCGCGCCGGAGGACCACCTGGCCGCCCGAGCCGCCGCGCGTGCGGCGGCGCTGGCCGCTCCGGGCCGGGTCGGTCTCGACCTGGTCGAGGATCTCGATGCCGGTGGCGTGCCGGCCCGTCTCTACCGGCCGCGCCTCGGAGCGCCGCTCGCTCTGTACGTCCACGGCGGCGGATGGGTCTTCCACGACCTCGAGACCCACGACGTGTTCTGCCGCCACCTCGCGCACACGACCGGGTGGGCGCTGCTCGCGGTCGACTACCGGCGCGCTCCCGAGCACCCGTTCCCGGCGCCGCTCGACGACGTGACGGCGGCGGCGGCCTGGATCCGCGGCGGTGGCCTCGAACCGTTCCGCGTCGACACGTCGTGGCTGCCGGGGATCGGCGACTCGTCGGGCGCCAACCTGGTGGCCGCGCTGACCGTCCGCGACCCGGCACGACTCGATGCGCAGGTCCTGATGTACCCGCCGGTCGACCGCGACGCGGTGCTCGACGCCGAGCAGTCGAACGCGGCCCTCGACGTCGAGGCGATGGGGTGGTTCTGGGACCAGTACGCAGGTGGCGCCGACCGCCGTCATCCCGAGGTCTCACCGGCGCTCGCTGCGGATCTGTCGACGACGCCGAGGACCCTGCTGGTCACGGCCGAGCACGACGTCCTGGCCGAGCAGGGCCGCGCCTATGCGGCGGCGCTGGACGCGGCCGGGGTCGACGTCACGGCGTGGCAGGTCGACGGTGCGGTCCACTCGTTCTGGCGTCAGCCCGAGCGGTTCGCCGCGTCGCGGTCGCTCGTCGTCACCGTCGGGGCGCTGCTGTCGACGTGGCGCGCCGAGGCCGGCCGGTCGCCGGACTGACGCGCTCGGCGACCCCCTCGCGTCGCATCGCGGGGCCCGCCGCAGGTACGTTCTGGGTGACCTGCCCGGCGAGTCGTCGGCCCAGGCCTTCGCCCACTTCGCCCGCACCCTCGCAGGAGGACCTCATGCGCGTCCACGTCGGAGCCGACCACGCCGGCTACGAGCTCAAGTCCCACCTGATCGCCTGGCTGGGCGAGAACGGCCACGAGGCCGTCGACCACGGCGCCCACGAGTACGACGCCGACGACGACTACCCGCCGTTCTGCATCGACGCCGCGGCGGCCGCGGTCGCCGAGCCCGGCTCGCTCGCCATCGTCATCGGCGGCTCGGGCAACGGTGAGCAGATCGCCGCGAACAAGGTGGAGGGTGCTCGTGCGGCGCTGGCCTGGAGCACCGAGACAGCGGCACTGGCGCGCCAGCACAACAACGCCCAGGTGGTCGCCGTCGGCGCGCGCATGCACACGCTCGAGGAGGCCACGGCCATCGTCGAGACGTTCCTGACCACGCCGTGGAGCGAGGCCGACCGTCACCAGCGGCGCATCGACATGCTGCTCAGCTACGAGAAGACCGGGCGACTTGCCTGAGGGCCACACCCTCCACCGGCTGGCGCTGGACCTGTCCGCGACGTTCGGCGGACACCTGACGCGGTCCACGAGCCCGCAGGGCCGGTTCGCGGTCGAGGCCGCGCGGATCGACGGCCGCGTGCTGACCGGTGCCGACGCCGCGGGCAAGCACCTGTTCGTCGAGCTCGACGGCATCGCCGACGTGGTGCACGTCCACCTCGGCCTCTACGGCAGCCTCCAGATCAGCGGGGGGACGGACCACGAGGTCGTCGGCCAGGTCCGCTGGCGCCTGCAGTCGTCGACCGAGACAGCCGACCTCCGTGGTCCGAACACCTGCGAGCTGCTCACCCCGCCCGAGGTCGACGCGCTGATGGCGCGACTGGGCCCCGATCCGCTGCGGCCCGACGCGGATCCGGACCGGGCGTGGCGCCGCATCCACGGCTCGACCGTGCCGATCGCGACGCTGCTGATGGACCAGGCCGTCGTGGCCGGCGTCGGCAACGTCTACCGCGCCGAGGTGCTGTTCCGTCACGGCGTTCCGCCGATGACCGCAGGTCGCCGGATCCCGCGCGTGCGGTGGCGGGCGATGTGGGACGACCTGGTGACCCTCATGACCGTCGGCGTCGAGCGCAACCGCATCGACACGGTGCGGCCGGAGCACGAGCCCGAGGCGATGGGCCGCGACCCGCGCGCCGACGACCACGGAGGCGAGGTCTACGTGTACCGGCGCGACGGGATGCCGTGCCACGTCTGCGGAGACGTCGTGCGCAAGAGGGTGCTGGCGGGGCGCAACCTGTTCTGGTGTCCCACGTGCCAGTCGGGACGCCCCCGAACGGGGGTCGGGCACCAGTAGTCTCGGTGCATGATCGCCCGACTGCGCCGCATCGCACGATCCGTGCCGGCGTACGTCGACCTCCGGCTGCTGCGCTGGCGCACCGGCACCACGGAGGGGCAGTGGACGGTGGTGGCCGCGCTGTCCGGTCTGACGCTCGCCCTGCTCGCCTTCTCGGTGCAGGACTACCAGTCGGTTCCGGCCGTGTGGTTCTTCCTCCCGGTGCTCCTCGGTGCCGTCGCCCTGCGGCACAAGTACCTCCTCGTGCTCGTCGCGTTCATCACCGCCTGCATGGCGTTCACGGTCACCCTCGAGTCGGTCGCGAACGGCATGACCGGCGGCCGCGCCAGCACGCTCGTCGGGCTCGGCCTGGCGGTCGGCATCGTCCTGCTGGAGTCGTCGCGCAACCGCAGCGGTCTCCCGTCGGCGCTCAGCGAGGCGATGCTCGCGGACCTGCGCGACCGGTTGCAGGCCCAGGGTCAGGTGCCGCCGCTGCCCGACGGTTGGACGTCGCAGTCGGCCGTCGTCTCGGCCAGCGGTGGCCGCTATGCCGGCGACTTCCTGGTCGCCAACCTCACCGAGGACCAGACGTCGCTCGAGATGATCCTGGTCGACGTCTGCGGCAAGGGCGTGGCGGCGGGCACGCAGTCGTTGCAGCTCGCGGGTGCGCTCGGTGGCCTCATCGGCGCGCTGCCGCCTCTCGGGCTGTTCGCGTCGGCGAACGAGTTCCTGCTGCGTCAGCGGTGGGACGACGGCTTCGCCACGGCGGTCCACGTGATCGTCGACCTGCGGTCGGGGCGGTACCAGATCACGAGTGCGGGCCATCCGCCGGCGATGACCTGGGACGCGGCGACGGCGACGTGGTCGGTCGACGGGGCCCGTGGCATGGCGCTGGGCATCGCGCCGCGTCCTGAGTTCCACCAGACGCAGGGGGTGCTGGGTCCGGGCGACGCGGTGATGTTCTACACCGACGGGGTCGTGGAGTCCCGCTCGCGCGACGTGATGAGCGGCGTCGAGTGGCTGCTCGGCGCGGCGCGCGACGCCGTGCGGCTCGGCTTCGACAGCGCACCGCGCCGCATCCTGGCCAAGGTCGACGCCGGCGACGACGACCGCGCCGTGCTGATCCTGTCCCGTGCCGCGACGGAGGCCGAGCCGGGCGCGCAGGCGCACCCCCGCACGGCCCGCGACGCGGGCTGACGACGAGTTTCCCCTGCGCCGTGACTACGCGAAGGCCGTGCGCGAGGCGAGCCTGCTGATGAGGGCACGGCTGCCGGTCGGCTGAGAACGGGCCCGGGTCGTCGGTGATTCCGGCGACCCGGGGCGGTCGAGGTGGAGCGGACGACGGGACTCGAACCCGCAACATTCTGCTTGGAAGGCAGAGACTCTAGCCATTGAGCTACGTCCGCGACGCTGCCTGGGCAGCGCGTCCATGATGCCACAGGAGCGCGCGACTCCTGACCGTCGCCCGCCCGCCTGTCGTACGGCGACCACGACGCATCCACCGGTCGCCAGCCGCGACGAAGGAGCGGCGGCCAGGCGCCGGGTGAGACGGCCGGCCGGCCCGACTCCTCTCTCCACCGCCGACGCGAGCCGGGTGGCGCCGACCCGGACCCGTCTCGCGGTCGCCGGCTACCCGGCGAGCTCGGCGACGAGATCGGCCCGTTCCCGGGTGCCCTCGCGGGCGAAGTGTTGGCGCTCCTGGGCAGCCCACACGTCCCACCACGGCGCGTAGGTGTCACCGTCGCGAGCGAGGGCGCGGCTCCGGCGGCGGTCCTCCGGTCCGTCGAGCCAGACCAGCAGGCTGACGAACGGTGCGAGCGTCCGTGCTCCGGCGCCCACGCCCTCGACCACCACGAGCGGCGCGGGCGCCAGGGTGACGTCGGGACCGAGGCGCTCGCGGACCCAGTCCCACGTCGGCGCGTGTCCCACGCGGTCGACCGCGACCGCCGCCAGGACGTCGGCGGCCGCCGGGGGAGCGGACTCCAGGCCGTGCCAGCCGCGGTAGAGGTCCTCCAGGTGCAGCACGGGCGCCCCGGACGCCTCGACCACGGCGTGCGCCAGCGACGTCTTGCCGGCGCCGCTGGGTCCGTCGATCGAGAGCACCCGGGTCGTGCCGCACGCCGGCTGTCGCGCGGAGATCCGGCGCAGGAGGTCCCTGGCGAGGGAGGACCGGTCGGGCATGTCCCCACGGTAGGGAACGGCCGGACCGGCGAGCGGTTGGGCCTCCTGGGATGCCGCGGCTACGTGGCCTGATGGTCAGCTGCCGCCGCGCGGTGTGGGATGGTCGCGGCGAGTAGACCGTGATCCGCGGGCGGAGCCGTCCCCGGGGCGGCGGCCTGGCCGGGGAGAAGCGGCGGGGTCATGGATCGACCTCCGTGACCAGCCCCTCGGATCGACGCTCGAAACTCGTGCGTGACCCCCCGGCCGGCCGGGCGTTGTACCTCGCGCCAGTGCCGGTCGAGCAGCGTTGCCGGGATTGTTGGTGTGACCCGCGAACGGACTCCCATGTACAAGCTGCTCCTCCCTGTGATCCTCGTCGCCGCCTGCGCGCTGCCCGCGGCCACCGCCTCCGGCGCTGAGGCCTCCGGCGTCTCGCTCGTCTCGGCGCCGCAGGACAAGCCCACGCCCAAGCCGAAGCCCACGAAGGACAAGCCGACAAGCGCCAAGGGCGGCAACCCGCCGGCGCACTCCAACGGCCTGGGAACAGCGAACGCCCCGGGTCAGGTCAAGAAGGCCGGTGCCGATCCCGGCACGGGCACCGGTGGGGGCGACGACAACGCCGACCCGCAGGCGGACAACCAGAACGAGAAGGTCACGTACTGCCACGTGCCGCCGGGCAACGCGGACAACGGCCACGTCATCACGACGTCGGTCCGCGCCGTCTCGCCGGGGCACACCAACCACCCGGGCGACATCATCCCGCCGTTCTCCTACGTCTGGGGCGGCGAGCTCATCTCGTTCCCGGGCCAGAACTGGGGACCCGACGCCCAGGCCATCATCGACAACGGCTGCGCACTGACCGACGGGTCCGCGACCGATCCCGGCCAGGTCGCGGGCGCCCAGGCCGTGGCCGACACGGAGGCCGCTGCCGCCGACCCGGCTCTGCTCGACCAGCTGCTGCCCGACACCGGTGGCGCGCGCCTGGCACTGCTGCTGGGCGCCGTGGCCCTGCTGGCCGGTGGCCTCATCCTGGTCGGGCGTCGACGCGCGGGCGCGACGCACGAGTAGCGGACCGTCCGACCGGACCCACACGCAGCGGCCCAGCCGGGTGCATGTCCGGGCGCAGCGATTCGCCTAGACTGACGCGACCGGGATGTGGCGCAGCTTGGTAGCGCATCCGCTTTGGGAGCGGAGGGTCGCAGGTTCGAATCCTGTCATCCCGACCAACCGGCCGAAGGCCGCTTCTCGGGATGCGTCGATTCGGGAGGAGCCTTCGCGAGCGGAGCGAGCCGTGCGGCGACGGATCCTGTCATCCCGACCAACCGGCCGGAGGCCGCTTCTCGGGGTGCGTCGATTCGGGAGGGGCCTTCGCGAGCGGAGCGAGCCGTGCGGCGACGGATCCTGTCATCCCGACCAACCGGCCGAAGGCCGCTGCTCTTGGCGCCCCGCGAGATCAGCGACAGGTCGGCGACGCGCCATCACGTTCCAGACGCGCCATCACGTTCCACGGGTCCACGCCGTGGGAGCATGTGCGCATGATCGTCGCCGGGCTGGTGCTGACGGGTCTTGCCGCGCTGATCCACGTCTACATCTGGTTCCTCGAGTCCGTGGCGTGGACGCGGCCGTCGACCCGCAAGGTGTTCGGCACGTCAGAGGCGGAGGCCGAGGCCACCCGCGAGCTGGCCTACAACCAGGGCTTCTACAACCTCTTCCTGGCGATCGCGGTCGCCGTGGGCACGGTCCTGGTCGCGACGGACCAGCGTGCCGCGGGCGCCGCCGCCGTGCTGGTGGGTGCCGGCTCGATGGTCGCCGCCGGTCTGGTGCTCCTCCAGTCGTCGCCCGACAAGGCGTCCGCCGCCCTCAAACAGCTCGTTCCCCCGTTGCTGGGCGTGGTGCTCCTGGTCGTCGGTCTCGTCCAGGGCTGAGCGTGATCAAGTACCTCGGCTCGAAGCGCCGGCTGGTGCCGGTGCTGGGGGAGATGGCCGAGGCCACGGGTACCCGCACCGCGCTGGACCTGTTCACGGGCACGACGCGCGTCGCGCAGGAGCTGAAGCGTCGAGGACTGCACGTCACGGCGGTCGACGTCGCGACGTACAGCAAGGTGCTGGGCGACTGCTACGTCTCGACGGACGCCCGGACGATCGACGAGTCGGAGCTGGCCGCGGCCATCGCCGAGCTCGCGTCGCTGCCGCCCGTCCGCGGCTACGTCACCGAGACCTTCTGCGAGCGGTCGCGGTACTTCCAGCCCGGCAACGGGGGCCGGATCGACGCGATCCGCGACGCGATCGAGCGCGACCACGCCGGAACGGCACTGCACCCGGTGCTGCTCACGGCGCTGCTCGAGGCCGCCGATCGGGTCGACTCGACGACCGGGCTGCAGATGGCCTACCTCAAGAGTTGGTCGCCGCGGTCGTTCCGTGACCTCGAGCTGCGGGTGCCGACGCTCATCGACGGGCCGGGTCGCACGGTGCTGGGCGACGCGACGACCGAGGTCGACACGCTCGAGCGGGTCGACCTGGCCTACCTCGATCCGCCGTACAACCAGCACCGCTACTTCACGAACTACCACGTCTGGGAGACGCTGGTCCGTTGGGACGCACCCGAGCACTACGGCGTCGCGTGCAAGCGGATCGACGCCCGTGACGAGGCCACCAAGAGCGTGTTCAACCGCAAGCGACGCATGCCCGACGTGTTCGCCGACCTGCTCCGTCGGGTGCGTGCGGAGGTCGTCGTGGTCTCGTACAACGACGAGGCCTGGATCGGTCCCGACCGCATGGTCGAGGCGCTGCGCGAGGCCGGTCACGAGGCGGTCCAGACGATCGGTTTCGACAGCCGTCGGTACGTCGGGGCGCAGATCGGGGTGCACGACCCCCGGGGGCGTCGGGTCGGCGAGGTGTCGCACCTGCACAACACCGAGCTGGTGTTCGTCGCGGGTCCGCGAGACCGGGTCGAGGCCGCGGTCGCCGCGAGCGGGCGCCCGGCGATGCAGCCGGCCTCAACGTCGTGACTCGTCACCGGAAACCAGTGACTCGTCAGCGGTGAACGTTCGGGTGGGTGTCGGGTGGCGTTCACGGGCAGGTCGCCGTGCGGTGGGCGACGGTGTGGCCGGATGGTGTCGTGGGGGCGACACCCGAGCAGTTCTGGAGCCGTCGGTCGGTGCTGGCGGGCGGATTCGGCGTCGCAGCCGCTGCGGGGGCGGTCGGCCCGGCGCTGCTGCCCTCCCCGGCGCCAGCCGGGTCGCACCGGCCCTTCCAGCACGGGGTGGCGTCGGGCGACCCCCTGCCCGACGCGGTGGTGCTGTGGACCCGCATCACACCCAGCCCGGGAGCCGCCCCCGGGTCGGGCCGAGGTCCCGACGTCAGGGTCGAGTGGCTCGTCGCGTCCGATCCGGACCTGCGTGACGTCGTGGCCGAGGGGAGCGTGGTCACGGGGCCCGACCGCGACCACACCGTCAAGATCGACGCGACCAGGCTGCGACCGGCCACGAGCTACTGGTTCCGGTTCCGCTGGGACGACGAGGAGTCGCCCGTGGGCCGCACCCGGACCGCCCCCGCCGCCGACGCCGACGTCGAGCGGCTGAGGTTCGGCGTCGTGTCGTGCGCCAACTGGCAGGCGGGCTGGTTCTCCGCCTACCGCCACCTGGCCGACCTCGACGACCTGGACCTCGTCGTGCACCTGGGTGACTACCTCTACGAGTACCAGCCCGGCACCTACTCCTACGGGCACGCCAACCGCGACGTCCGTCGGCACGACCCGCCGCACGAGACCGTGACCCTGCGCGACTACCGGCGTCGCCACGCCCAGTACAAGACCGATCCGGACCTGCAGCGGCTCCACGCCCGGGTCCCCTTCGTCGTGACGTGGGACGACCACGAGGTCGCCGACGGCGCCTGGACCGACGGGGCCTTCGAGCACCAGCCGGGCGAGGGGCCCTGGCGTCGACGGCGAGCGGCGGCGCACCAGGCGTACGACGAGTGGATGCCGGTCCGGCTCTCCGGCACGGCGCTGCCCGGCGACGGTGAGCGGATGTACCGCGACCTGACGTTCGGACGGCTGGTCCACCTCGCGATGCTCGACCTGCGGACGTACCGCGGCGACCGGGTCGGGGCCGACGACGTCGCGGTGGACGACCCGGAGCGCACGATCACCGGCACCGACCAGCGCGGCTGGCTGCTCGACTCCCTCGCGACCACGACGGCCCGCTGGAAGCTGGTGGGCAACCCCGTGATGATCTCGCCGATGCTCATGCCACCTCGACCCCGGTCGGAGACGTTCGCGCTGTCGCGGCTGACGACGCTGACCCCGCGAGCGCGCGCGGCGCCGAACACGGACGGCTGGGACGGCTTCCGCGCCGACCGGGACCGCGTGCTCGGCCACCTGCGGGACCGGGCGATCCGGGACGTCGTGTTCCTGACCGGTGACGTGCACACCAGCTGGGCGATCGACGTGCGCGACGAGCTCGGCGCGATCGCGACCGAGCTCGTCTGCCCGGCGATCACCAGCAACAACGTCGACGACTTCATGGGCGTCCCGCCCCGCACCGCGTCGCTGACCCTGGAGGCCGCGATCCAGGCGACGAACCCGGCCGTCCGCTGGGTCAACCTCGACGACCACGGCTACGCGGTCCTCGACCTGACCGGCGAACGGGCCGTGATGCAGTGGTTCGCGATCAGCGACCGCAGCGACCCGCGCGCCACGACCCACCGCCTCGCGAGCTGGCAGATCCTCTCCGGCACGCCGGGTGCCCTCGCGGCGCCGTGACCGCGGCCCGCACCAATTGTCGGCTCTCACGGGGCTCGTGAGAGACTGGCGGTCGGCCCTCGCGACGGCCCGAGCTGCTCGGCCGCCGGACCGCGACGCCCGCCAGATCCTCCGATCATCCCGTACTTGCAGGAGTCACCCACGTGAAGAGCACGACCGAGTCCTTGAGCCCCACGCGCGTCAAGCTGACGATCGAGGTCCCGTTCGAGGAGTTCGAGCCGAACCTCAAGGACGCCTACAAGACCATCGGCTCGCAGATCACCGTGCCGGGCTTCCGCAAGGGCAAGGTCCCGGCGGCGGTCGTCGACCAGCGCGTCGGTCGCGGCGTGGTGCTCGACGAGGCCATCAACGCCGCCCTCCCCGGCTGGTACTCGCAGGCGCTGCAGGAGACCAACACGCAGCCGCTCAGCCAGCCCGAGATCGACCTGACCCGCTTCGCCGACGGCGAGCCGATCGAGGTCACCGCCGAGCTCGACGTGCGCCCCGAGATCTCGCTGCCCGACGTCTCGGCCATCTCGGTCGAGGTCGCTGACGCCGCCGTCGCCGACGACGACGTCGAGGAGCAGCTCGACGCCCTGCGCGAGCGGTTCGCGACCTTCACCGAGGTCGACCGTGCTGCCCAGGACGGCGACTTCGTCACGATCGACCTCTCGGCCGCCACGAAGGACGGCGAGGCGATCGAGGAGGCCCAGGCGCCCGGCCTGCCCTACACGATCGGCCAGGCCACGATGCTCGACGGTCTCGACGAGGCCCTCACGGGTCTGTCGAAGGGCGAGACCGCCACGTTCGCCACGACCCTCGTCGGCGGCGATCGCAAGGGTGAGGAGGTCGACGTCACCGTGGTCCTCCAGGACGTCAAGGAGCAGCAGCTTCCCGACGCCGATGACGAGTTCGCCCAGATGGCGTCCGAGTTCGACACGATCGACGAGCTGCGCGCCGACCTGACCGACAAGGTCACGCGCGGCAAGCGCATGCAGCAGGCCGCCGAGGCCCGCGACCTGGTCCTCGACGAGATCGTGTCGCAGGTCGACGCGCCGCTGCCCGAGGCGATCGTCACCGAGGAGATCGCCTCGCGTCGCCAGCAGATCGAGCAGCAGCTCGCGTTCTCCGGTGCGACGTTCCAGCAGTACCTCGACGACCAGGAGCAGACCGAGGACGAGTTCGAGGCCGAGCTCGAGAAGAGCGTGCGCGACTCGCTGGTCGCGCAGTTCGTGCTCGACCAGGTCGTCGCGACCGAGGAGCTCGGCATCGAGGACGACGAGCTGAGCCAGCACATCATGCGTCGTGCGCAGCAGTCGGGCGAGGACCCCAGCTCGTTCATCCAGCACATCATGGAGCACAACCACGTGCCCGAGATGGTCAGCGAGGTGCTGCGCGGCAAGGCGCTCGCGTCGCTCGTGGAGTCCGCGCAGGTCAAGGACGCCTCGGGCGGCTCGATCGACCTGTCGAAGCTGCGCGCCGACGGCACGATCGACGACGGCTCCGACGCGGACGCCACCGAGGCCTGAGCCTCTCCCGCACCCGCACGCCGGCCGAGGACCCGTCCTCGGCCGGCGTCGTGCGTCGTGCCTCGTGACCAACGCCTCGCGCGCGTCTCGTTCCGATTCCACGGGGAACCGGGCACCATGGAGGTCATGGCACCCGAGCCCGCACGCACCACCGACGTCGCCGCCCTGGCGATCGACTACGGTGACCGCCTGCTGCTGGGAACCGTGCGCGACGTCCACCAGGCCGTCGCCAAGCGGGTCTTCCGCGGCACGCGCCTCGTCGGCGGTCGACTGCCCGAGTCGATGCACGACGCCGTCGCCACGTCGATCTACGGCGCCATCTCCGGCTTCCTGCGCATCGGCAGCGGAGCGGTCCGCACGATGGCGAGCCGCGGCGTCGGCAAGCCGGTCGAGGGCAGTGCGCGCGGCCGCATGGTCGTGTCCGCGATCAACGGTCTCGTCGGCGACGAGCTCCGCATGCTCGACGACCCACAGGCGATCACGATGGCGGTGCGCGTCGACGGCGCCGACGTGCCGGCCAACGGGTGGCCGCTGCGCGAGGCGTTCCGCGACGGCACGAGCCACCTGGTCGTCTTCCTCCACGGACTCTGCGAGAACGAGGAGTCGTGGAACCTCAACGCCCGCGCGCACGGCACGACGTACCCGCAGCGGGTGTCCGCGGAGACCAGCGGGACGCCGGTCCTGATCCGCTACAACACGGGCCTGCACATCTCCGAGAACGGCCAGCACCTCGACCAGCTGATTCGTCAGCTCGTCGCGAACTGGCCCGTCCCCGTCACCCGCATCACCCTGGTCGGCCACTCGATTGGCGGCCTGGTCGCTCGGGCCGCCAGCAACCACGCCACGGCGGCCCAGCAGACCTGGCAGCACCTCGTGCGCGACGTCGTCTGCCTGGGCACTCCGCACGCGGGTGCCACGCTGGAGAAGGCGGCCCACGTCGGTGCGCGGCTGTTGAGGTTCTGGCCCGAGAGCCGCCCCTTCGGCCGGAGCCTCGAGTCGCGGTCGGCCGGCATCGTCGACCTGCGGCACGGCTACATCTCGGCGGAGGAGTGGAAGGGCCAGGACCTCACGGCGCAGTGGGGCCTCGACCGCATCGCCGCGGCGCCGCTGCCCCACGCCGAGTACCACTTCGTCGCCGCGACGCTGGGCGCGACGCAGGGGCACCCGCTGAGCTCGGTGCTCGGCGACCTGCTGGTGCACTTCTCCTCGGCCACCGGCGTCGGTCGCACGGGCGCCGTCGTCGACGGGGCCCGCTTCGAGTACCTGCCGTCGGCCCACCACTTCGCGCTGCTGAACCACCCGCAGGTCGGCGACTGGCTGGTGTCGTGGCTCAACGCCCGCGACGAGCGCCGTCCGGCCCTGGGCTGGACCCGGCGCGCCTGACCCGCCCGGCGAGCCAGGAGTCCGCTGGTCAGGGCTGTGGTGTGCCCCTAGGGTGACCCGGGACACCCCCGACCCAGGAGCACTCCCACATGGCACCGGTCCCTCACCGTGAACGCATCGAGGCGAGCATCGACATCGCCGCCCCGCCCGCCGACGTCTGGTCGCTCGTCTCCGACCTGCGCCGGATGGGGGAGTGGAGCCCCCAGTGCCGCCGCATGGTCATCTTCGGCGGCGACGTGAAGCAGGGCACCCGCACGCTCAACGTGAACCGTCAGCGCTGGAAGTTCTGGCCGACCACCGCGAAGGTCGTGGCGTTCGAGCCCGAGAAGCGGCTCGCCCTGCGGATCGCCGAGAACCGGACCGTGTGGACCTACGAGCTCGAGCCCACGGCGGACGGCACCCGGGTCACCGAGTCGCGCACCACGCCCGACGGCGTCTCCCGACTCTCCAAGGCGCTCACCAAGGTCGCCCTCGGTGGTACGACGCAGTTCGAGGCCGAGCTCGAGCGCGGCATCCACGCGACGCTCGGCCGTGTCAAGACCGTGGTCGAGCAGGGTCGCCTCGAGCAGGGCCGGGCCTGACGTGGCGCCCCCGAAGTTCCCGAGCGGCGGGCTCCCGCCGCTGGAGGCCGAGACCGAGATCGCGGCACCGGTCGACCGCGTGTGGGCGTTGTTGTCCGACCTGCGCGCCATGAGTCGCCGCAGCCCCGAGACCGTGCGCATGGTGATCTCCGACGAGCCGACGGTGGGCACCAAGGGCTGGAACGTCAACCGCAAGGGCGCCGTCGTTTGGATCACCACGACGCGGATCACGCGGTGGAAGCCCCCGACCCACGACGGCTCGGCGGCCCTGGCCTTCCACGTGGCGCCGACGAACGTCGAGTGGTCCTACGAGCTGACGCCGACCGAGGCCGGCACCCACGTGGTCGAGCGCCGTTCCTCCCTGCCGAAGGCCGGGCTCACCGTGCGGGTCGCCGGGCGGTGGGCCATGGGCGGTTCGGAGAACCACGACGTCGAGCTGCTCGACGGCATGCACCGCACCCTCGCGGCGCTCAAGGCCGACGCCGAGCGCTGACGTCCGTCGCTACCGGTCGACGAGGGTGATCTCGAAGGAGTAGAGGTCGGGACGGTAGCGGTGCGAGCCGTACTCGACCGCGTGCCCCGCGTTGTCGTAGGCCGTGCGCTGCATCGTGAGCAGGGGAGCGCCGCGCTTCTCGGCGAGCAGCTTGGCGTCGGCGGCCGATGCCGGTGCCGCACCGATGCGCTGCTTGGCCACCCGCATGTGGATGCCGGCTCGTCGCAGCACGGCGTACAGGCCGTCGGTGTCGAGGTCGTGCGCCTCGAGGTCGATCAGGCTCACCGGCAGCCAGTTGTGCATGAGGGCCAGCGGCTTGCCGCTGATCAGGCGCAGGCGTCGCAGCGACCAGACGTCGTCGCCCTTGGCGACCTGGAGCTCGGAGGCGATCGTCTCGTCGGCCGGGACCCGCTCCAGCCCCAGGATCGTGGTGCGGGGGTCCTGTCCTGCCTGGGTCAGGTCGTCGTGCAGGCTCGTCAGCTCGACGGACCGGCTGACCTTGCCGTGCACGACCTGCGTGCCGACCCCGCGCTTGCGCACCAGCATGCCCTTGTCGACGAGGACCTGGATCGCCTGGCGCATCGTGGGCCGGCTGAGGCCGAGATCCTTCGCGAGGGTGATCTCGTTCTCGATGCGCTCGCCGGGACCCAGTGCACCGGACAGGATGGCAGCCTCGAACTGCGCGGCCACCTGGAAGTACAGGGGCACCGGACTGGAGCGATCGAGCGTGATCGTCGGCTGTCCTGGCACGGCGTCATCGTACCGACAAATGTCCGTACGTCCATATGTCATGACATATTCTTGACAAGCGTTGTGATGGCAGACACACTCGTGTCGTCACCGCTTTGTCACGACAAACACCCCACACAGCTCGTCCGGAAAGGTCCGCGATGCCCGCCTCCCCCTCCTCTGTCGACCGGATCGCCGGTGCTCCCATCTCGTGGGGGGTGTGCGAGGTCCCCGGCTGGGGCTACCAGCTCCCGGCGGAGCAGGTCCTCGCCGACATGCACGAGCTGGGGCTGACGGCGACCGAGTTCGGGCCCGAGGGCTTCCTGCCCGACGCGCCCGCCGAGAAGGCGGCGTTCCTGGCGCGGTACGACCTCAGGGCCGTCGGCGGCTTCGTGCCCGTCGTGCTCCACGACGAGAGCCACGACCCGCTTCCCGAGGTCGACGCCTACATCGACGCGTGCATCGCGGCCGGCGCCGGCGTGGTCGTGCTCGCCGCAGCCACGGGTGCCGACGGCTACGACGCCCGCCCCGTGCTCAGCGACGTGCAGTGGAAGACCCTCCTGGGCAACCTGGACCGGTTGTCGGACCACACCGCGTCCCGCGGCCTCGTCGCCGCGCTGCACCCGCACATCGGCACGCTCGTCGAGAACGCCGCCGACGTGCAGCGCGTGCTCGACGGGTCGAAGGTCGGGTTCTGCATCGACACCGGTCACCTGGTCGCCGCCGGCGCCGATCCCGTCGCCATCACCCTGGCCAACCTCGACCGCGTGAAGCACGTCCACCTCAAGGACGTCGACGGCGAGCTGGCGGTCCGGGTCCAGAACGGCGAGATCGCGTTCTCCGACGCCGTGCCGCAGGGGCTGTGGACGGTGCTCGGCACCGGATCGGTCGACGTGCGTGCGATGATCGACGCGCTCGAGGGCAACGGCTACACGGGCTGGTACGTCCTCGAGCAGGACCTGATGCTCAAGAACGGTGCTCCGGAGGGCGAGGGACCCAAGGTCGACGTCCGCCGCTGCTACGACTTCGTGAAGGACGCGCTCGCGTGACCCATTCCGCCGCCGGTCGGTTCGACGTCATCACGATGGGTCGTGTCGGCGTCGACATCTACCCCGAGCAGATCGGGGTCGGCCTCGAGGACGTGACCTCGTTCGCGAAGTTCCTCGGCGGCAGCTCGACGAACGTCGCGGTCGCCGCGTCCCGGCTCGGGCACCGCGTCGCCACGATCACCCGCACGGGGGACGACCCGTTCGGCCGATTCATCCACACGGCCCTCGAGGGCTTCGGCGTCGACGACCGCTTCGTGTCCGCGGTGCCGCACCTGCCCACGCCGGTCGTGTTCTGCGAGATCTTCCCGCCGGACGACTTCCCGCTCTACTTCTACCGCGAGCCGAAGGCGCCGGACCTGGAGATCACGCCGGAGTCGCTGGACCTCGACGCGATCCGCGAGGCCGAGATCTTCTGGTTCACCGTCACCGGCCTGTCGCAGTCGCCCAGTCGCGAGGCGCACCTGGCCGCGCTCGAGGCGCGAGCCGAGACGGGGCGCACCACGATCATCGACCTGGACTACCGTCCGATGTTCTGGGACAGCGAGGCCGACGCGACCGAGCAGATCACCCGGGTGCTTCCGTACGCCACCGTCGCGGTCGGCAACAAGGAGGAGTGCCGGGTGGCGATCGGGGAGCCCGTCCAGTCCGAGATGGCGCCCGAGGTGGCCGCCAAGGCGCTGCACGACGCGGGCGTCGAGCTCGCCGTCGTCAAGCAGGGACCGCTGGGCGTCCTCGGCAGCAGGGGCAGCGAGCAGGTCGTCGTCCCGCCCGTCCCGGTCGACGTCGTCAACGGTCTCGGCGCCGGCGACGCCTTCGGCGGCTCGCTCGTGCACGGCCTGCTCTCGGGATTCGACCTCGAGCGCACCCTGACCCTCGCCAACGCGGCCGGTTCCTACGTGGCCGGCCAGCTGTCCTGCGCCGACGCGATGCCGACCGTCGACCAGCTCGAGACCTACCTGCAGGAGAGTGGCCGATGAGCGCCCCGACCACCGTGACGGCGTCCGACGTGCAGCGCATCGTCGACGTGCGCGCGACCGATCCGGCGAGCATCGCCCGCCGCTGGGCAGAGCGCCGCCAGCCGGCCAACGGACTCGTCGGCCAGAACAACGGGCGGCTGATGCTCATCGCCGCGGACCACCCGGCACGCGGTGCGCTCCGCGCCGGCGAGAACGCCCTCGCCATGGGCGACCGCACCGAGCTCCTCGACCGCATGGTCCGTGCCCTGTCGCGGCCCGGTGTCGACGGCGTCCTCGGCACGGCCGACGTGGTCGAGGACCTGCTGCTGCTCGGCGCCCTCGAGGGCAAGGTCGTCATCGGCTCGATGAACCGTGGCGGACTCGCCGGGACGGTCTTCGAGATGGACGACCGCTACACCGGCCACGACGCCGCCACGATCGAGTCGTTCGGCTTCCAGGGCGGCAAGATGCTGTTCCGCATCGACCCGAACGACCCGTCGACGGTCGCCACGATGGAGGCCACGGCGCGCGCCGTCGCCGATCTCGCGTCACGCGGCCTGATGGCGATGGTCGAGCCGTTCATCTCCGGTCGCGGTGCCGACGGCCGGGTCAGGAACGACCTGTCGACGGAGGCCGTCGTCCGCTCGGCGACCGTGGCCGCAGGCCTCGCGCCGACGTCGGCGTACACCTGGCTCAAGCTGCCGGTCGTCGACGACATGGACACGGTTCTCGCCGCCACGACGCTGCCCGTGCTGCTGCTCGGCGGCGAGGTCGCGGCCGACCAGGAGGCGCAGTTCGCCGCGTGGTCCAAGGCGCTGACCAACCCCGTCGTCCGCGGCATGGTGGTCGGTCGCAGCCTGCTGTTCCCGCCGACGGGCACGGTCGAGGACGCCGTCGACGCCACCGTGCGCATGATGGCGCCGGGTGGCCTGGGGGAGATGACCGCGTGACGGAGCACGTGCTGCGCTCGGGCGAGGCGTCGAACGGCGCCTTCGTCCTCGACGTGACGCCGGAGTCGGCCGGCTGGACGCACTCGGGTCTGAAGATCCTGGTGCTCGAGGCCGGGCAGGGCGAGTCGTTCGCCACTGGCTCCGACGAGGCCGTCGTCCTGTCGCTGTCCGGCTCCGCCGAGGTGATCGTCGACGACGAGACGTTCAGCCTCGAGGGCCGTGCATCGGTCTTCGACGGTCCGAGCGACGTCGTCTACGCGCCCGTCGGCAGCACCCTGACCGTCACCAGCGCCGACGGCGGCCGGTTCGCGGTCTGCACGGCCCGAGCCGAGAACCGGCTGGCGCCGGCGTACCTGAAGGCGGCAGACGTTCCCGTCGAGCTGCGCGGGGCCGGCCAGGCCAGCCGCCAGGTCCACAACTTCGGCGTCCCGGGCGTGCTCGACGCGGACCGGATGATCGCGTGCGAGGTGATCACGCCCGGCGGCAACTGGTCGTCGTACCCCCCTCACAAGCACGACGTGGAGCGCCCGGGGGTCGAGACCCAGCTCGAGGAGATCTACTACTTCGAGGTCGCCGCGGGCCCGACGGGCCCGGGCATGGCCTACCAGCGGGTCTACGGACACGAGACGTCCGAGACCGACGTGCTCGCGGAGGTGCGCACCGGCGACGTCGTGCTGATCCCGGATGGCTGGCACGGTCCGTCGATCGCGGTCCCCGGCTACGACCTGTACTACCTGAACGTGATGGCCGGCGGCGGTGAGACGCGCGCCTGGCTGATCTGCGACGACCCCGCCCACGCCTGGATCCGCGACACGTGGGCCGAGCAGTCGGTGGATCCCCGTCTGCCACTTCACGCCGACCACGCAGGAGCGTCATGAGCACCACCACCCGTCTCACCGTCGCGCAGGCGACCGTGCGGTTCCTCGAGAACCAGCACGTCGAGCGCGACGGCGTGACCCATCCGTTCTTCACGGCCTGCTGGGGCATCTTCGGTCACGGCAACGTGGCCGGCATCGGCCAGGCGCTCCTCGAGCGCGAGCTGACCGGTGACGCCTCGGCGCTGCACTTCCTGCACGGCCGCAACGAGCAGGCCATGGTCCACGCGGCCGTCGCCTACGCCCGACAGCGCGACCGCCTCGCGGCCCAGGTCGTCACGGCCTCGGTCGGCCCCGGCGCCACCAACATGGTCACCGGCGCCGCGCTGGCCACGATCAACCGCCTCCCGGTGCTGCTGCTGCCGGGCGACGTGTTCGCGACCCGCGTCGCGAATCCCGTCCTGCAGGAGCTCGAGGACCCGGCCAACGGCGACTGGTCGGTCAACGACGCGTTCCGGCCCGTGTCGGCGTACTTCGACCGGATCCAGCGCCCGGAGCAGCTGCCCTCGGCGCTGCTGCAGGCGATGCGCGTGCTGACCGATCCGGCGGCCACGGGCGCCGTCACCCTGGCGATGCCGCAGGACGTGCAGGCCGAGGCGTTCGACTGGCCGACCGAGCTGTTCTCGCCGCGCACGTGGCACGTCGCCCGCCCGGTCCCCGAGGTCGCGGCGCTCGAGCGCGCGGTCGCGGCGATCCGCTCGGCGAGGAAGCCGCTGCTGGTCGCGGGAGGCGGCGTCACCTACAGCCGGGCCAACGCGGCCCTGCAGGCGTTCGTCGAGGCCACCGGCATCCCGGTCGCCGAGACGCAGGCCGGCAAGGGCGTGCTGGCCTACGACCACCCCCGGTCGGTCGGCGCCATCGGCGCCACCGGCACCACCGCGGCCGATGCGCTGGCCAACGAGGCGGACGTCGTCATCGGCGTCGGCACCCGCTACAGCGACTTCACCACCGCGTCGCGATCGGTCTTCGCGAACCCCGACGTGCTGTTCGTCAACGTGAACGTCGCGGCGTTCGACGCGCAGAAGCTGTCGGCCGTCTCGGTCGTCGCCGACGCGCGCGAGGCCCTGACGGCGCTGACGGCGGCTCTCGACGGGTGGACGGCCCCGGCCGACCACACCGCGCGGGCGACCGAGCTGGCCCGCGCGTGGGACGACGTCGTCCAGGCCGCGTACGACCTCGATCACCAGCCGCTGCCCGCCCAGTCGTCGATCATCGGCGTCGTCAACGAGACGTCCGACCCCCGCGACGTCGTGCTGTGCGCGGCGGGCTCGATGCCCGGCGACCTGCACAAGCTGTGGCGCACCCGCGACCG
>JALRKU010000480.1 GCA_023254755.1 Aeromicrobium sp.
GAGCGTCAGCAGGTAGAACGTGCCGATGATGCCGATGGCCCACAGCACCGACACGCGGGCCTGCTTGGCGGTCGGGACGGTGTAGAAGCGCACGAGGATGTGCGGCAGGCCGGCGGTGCCCAGCACGAGGGCGATGCCGAGCGAGACGAAGTCGATCTTGCTCGTGAGGCTCACGCCGTACTTGAGACCGGGCTCGAGGAAGGCGCTGCCCTGGCCGCTGTTCTCGGCGGCCGTCCCGAGCAGGTCGGAGAGGTTGAAGTCGAACTTCGCCAGGACGAGCGCGGAGATGAGGATCGTGCCGAACATCAGCAGCACGGCCTTGACGATCTGCACCCACGTGGTGCCCTTCATGCCGCCGAAGACGACGTACACGATCATCAGCACGCCGACGCCGGCGATCGTCAGGTTCTTCGCCGCGGCGGAGTCGACGCCGAGCAGCAGGGCCACGAGGGCACCCGCGCCGACCATCTGCGCCAGCAGGTAGAAGATCGAGACCACGATGGTCGACGTCGCGGCGGCGGTGCGCACGGGCGTCTGGCGCATGCGGTAGGCGAGCTGGTCGGCCATCGTGAACCGTCCGGAGTTGCGCAGCAGCTCGGCGATGAGCAGCAGGGCCACCAGCCAGGCCACGAGGAACCCGATCGAGTACAGGAAGCCGTCGTAGCCCGACAGCGCGATGGCGCCGGAGATGCCGAGGAACGACGCCGCCGACATGTAGTCGCCGCCGATCGCGAAGCCGTTCTGCACGCCGCTGAAGGAGCGTCCGCCGGCGTAGTAGTCGGCCGCGGTCTTGGTGTTGCGGCTGGCCCAGAACGTGATGCCGACGGTCAGCAGGACCACGAGGACGAACAGCGTCGCCGTGAGGGCCTGGTGGTCGTTGCTCTCCGACGCCTGGACGAAGGTGATGGTGGGCAGACTCATGACTGCACCTCCCGCTCGAACTCCTCGTCGAGGGCGTCGGCGATCGGGTCCATCTTGGCCGCGGAGTACTTGGCGTACCAGTACGCGATGCCGAAGGTCGTGACGAACTGCAGCAGCCCGAACACGAGCGCCACGTTGATGTTGCCGATCAGCTGCTGGTCCATGAAGCCGCCTGCGTAGCTCGAGCACAGGACGTACAGCAGGTACCAGACCAGGAACGCCACGGTCATGGGGGCGACGAAGCCCAGGTACGCCTTCTTCAGTCGTGCGAAGTCGTCCGACGCGTGGATGCGTTCGTACGCAGCCTGCGCCTCGGGGGACACCTTCTCCACCACGGTCCTCACCTCTTCCGTCGTCGGGGCGGCACCCGGACGTGCCGCTCGCTCGACGCTAGGAGCGAGCGCCCGGTGTGAGCCAGGTCACCACCCCGGCCGTGCGACGAGGCTGCGGGACCGACGCGGCGTGTGGTCGCCGTCGCGCGACGAGCGGTCGGTCTCGCGGGTCGAGCGGCACGACCGCTCCTCGAGTCCACCGGGGCCGACCC
Organism: Aeromicrobium sp.; assembly: GCA_023254755.1. Lineage (GTDB taxonomy): Bacteria > Actinomycetota > Actinomycetes > Propionibacteriales > Nocardioidaceae > Aeromicrobium. Next base: position 1,466 of record JALRKU010000480.1, read on the forward strand.
GGGGCACGGGGCCCACGTCCGCTCTCCGACCGGACGCACTCGAGGCCGCGGGGAGGGTCAGCGGTCGCGGCGGTCGACGTCGAGACGCTCGGGCGTGTGGAGGCGGACCATCGTGCGCGCGACGTTGAGCGGCACCGAGCCCCGGGTCAGCAGCGAGACTCCGATCATCAGGCCGAACCCGACCGGGACCGACCACAGGGCCGGCTGGCTCATCGCGGTGCCGAACCAGCCGTCGGGCGAGCCGGCGATCGTGAGGACCGGGGCGACACCCGCGCACAGGCCACCGCCGACCATCCCGGCGATCGCCCCGGGCGCGGTGAGACCGCGCCACCAGATGCCCAGCACCAGCAGGGGGCAGAACGTCGAGGCCGCCAGCGCGAAGGCGAAGGTGACCGAGCTCGCGACCGCGATCCGCTCGGCGGACAGTGCCAGCGCCAGCGGCACGACGACCGAGCCCACCGCGGCGAGGCGCAACGCCGAGATGCCCGACAGTCGCGCCCCCGCGAGGCCCTGGCCCATCACGGCTGCCAGCGACATCGTCAGGCCCGACGAGGTCGACAGGAACGCGGCGAACGCCCCCGCCGTCAGCAGCGCTGCGAGGACCTCGCCGGTCGTCCCGCCGAGGATCCGCGACGGCAGCTCCAGCACGACGGCGTCGGTGCGGCCCGAGTCGATCAGGTCGGTGGCGTAGATCCGCCCAAGCACGCCGTAGAGCGTCGGCAGCAGGTAGAACGTGCCGAGCAGGCCCAGGACGATGAGCGTGGTCCGCCGGGCCGCCCGGCCGTCCGGGTTGGTGTAGAACCGGACGACCACGTGGGGCAGACCCATCGTGCCGAGGAACGTGGCCGCCATGACCGAGTAGGTCAGGTAGAGCCCGGTCGCGTCGCCGGTCGAGAACGGGTCGATCCAGTCCGACGGGGCGACGGGCGAGGGCCGACCGTCGTCGTCCCACGCCGCCAGCAGGAAGAACACCGGGACCAGCAGTGCGGTGAGCTTGAGCCAGTACTGGAACGCCTGCACGAAGGTGATGCTGCGCATGCCGCCGAGCACGACGTTGACCACGACGATCGCGGCCACCACGACCGTCCCGACCCAGCCGGGTGCACCGGTGACCGTGCGCACGGTCAGGCCGGCGCCCTGGAACTGCGGCATCAGGTACAGCCAGCCCACCGCGACCACCAGGGCCGTCGCGACCCGGCGCACGCCCGCGGACTGCAGCCGCACCTGGGCGAAGTCGGGGATCGTGTAGGCGCCGGAGCGCCGCAGCGGGGCGGCCACGAACACGAGCAGCAGCAGGTAGCCGGTCGTCCAGCCGATCGGGTACCAGAGCATGTCGGCGCCGAAGGCCAGCACGAGTCCCGCGACACCGAGGAACGACGCGGCCGACAGGTACTCGCCGCCGATCGCCGAGCTGTTCAGCCACGGGCTGACCGAGCGGGACGCCACGTAGAAGTCGCTCGTGGTGCGGCTGACCCGCAGACCGAACGCGCCGATCCCGAGCGTCGCGACAGCGACGAGCGTGATGGCCACGATCCCGTAGGTCGTGTTCACGACGTGCCGAACGTCGGGGTCATCGGTCGTCCTGGGCCTCGACCAGCTCGCTGAACTCGCGCTCGGCGCGCTCGGCCTGGCGCACGTAGAGCCAGCCCAGCACGACCAGGCACGGGTAGACCGCGACGCCCAGGACGATCCACGGCAGCGGCACGCCCAGCACGCGCCGGTCCGTCACCGCGTCGACCGCGAGGAAGACGAGCGGCAGCACGCCCACCGTCAGCGCGAGCGTGACGACGACCGTGAGCGCGGCCCGCAGCTGGGACCGGATGAGCGAGCGCATGTAGACCTCGCCGACACCGGTCGACTCGTCGATCTCCTCGCGCACGCTGCGGCGGACGTGGCGAGGCGCCGTCGCGAGCGGACTTGTGACGCGGACGCGGCCGGAGCCCTCAGGCCCGGGTGGCGAGCTGCTCACGCAGGTCCTTCGCGTGCCGGCGGGCCACGTCGACCTCGACCGGGGTGCCGAGGTCGACCACGACCGTCGTGCGGCCGGCGCCGGCGCGGACCTCGCGGACGTGCTCGAGGTTCACCAGGTGGCTGCGGTGCACCCGGACGAACCCCGCGTCGGCCCAGGCCTCGGCCAGGGTGCTCAGGGGTGAGCGGATGAGGTGGTTGGTGCCCTCCGTGGTGTGCAGTCGCACGTAGTCGCCCTGCGCCTCGGCGAGCCCGACCGTCGATCGGCGGACGAAGCGGGTGACGCCCGCGAGCTCGACCGCGATGCGCTCGTCCTCGGTGTCGGTCTCCTCGACCTCGGCGAGGCGGCGGACGCTCTCGCGCAGCCGCTCCTCGCGCACGGGCTTGAGCAGGTAGTCGACCGCGTTGAGCTCGAACGCGTCGACCGCGTGCTGGTCGTGGGCCGTGACGAAGACGATGCGCGGCGGGGTCCGGAACTTGTCGAGCAGGCGGGCGATGTCGAGGCCGGACAGGCCGGGCATCGCGATGTCGAGGAACACCGCGTCGACCTCGCCGCGCTCGATGACCCGCAGTGCCTCGGCCCCCGAGGACGTGGCCGTGACCGACGCGACCCGGTCGTCGCGCTGCAGCAGGTAGACCAGCTCGTCGAGGACGGGCTGCTCGTCGTCGACGACGAGGGTGCGCAGCGGCTCGGACATGCGCCGATGCTAGAGCCGCCGGGGCCCCGGGTCGACAGGGCGCGGCGGCCGGTGGGACGGTAGCCGAGGTGGAACGCGCACGTTCCGTCAGATATCTTGACGTCAAGACATCTTCGATGTGACCACCGAACGGAGACCCCGTGACCGAGTCGACCATCATCTACACGCACACCGACGAGGCGCCCGCCCTCGCCACCTACTCCTTCCTGCCCATCATCCGCGCCTTCGCCGGCGCCGCGGGCGTGCAGGTGGAGACGCGCGACATCTCCCTCTCGGGC
>JALRKU010000122.1 GCA_023254755.1 Aeromicrobium sp.
GCCGACGCAGCCCCACGCCTCCACGCGCTCGACCTCCTCGCCGGGATGGTCGGGGTCGCCGCGCAGCGCGTCGAGGTCGAGCGGCCACAGGTCCACGTCGAGCCCCAGGCCCTGCATCGTCGCGGCGCACCAGCGCTGCACCGACGACTCGGCCTCGCTGCCACCCACGCTCGGGTAGCTGACCAGCTGCGCCAGGTCGCGACGGACCAGGTCGAGGTCGATCTCCACGGTGTCGTCCACCCGGCCAGTCTCGCAGCGCCGCGGGTCGGCTACGATCTGGGCCATGACAGCTCGGCCGACCACCTGGTGGCGCCACCGCTAGGTGGCCTGTCGTTCCTCTACGCCCAGACCGCCTCACGGCTGTCTGGGCGTCTGCGTCTCAACCGGTCGTGAGCCGAAGGACCTCCCATGACCCAGCTCCACGACCTCCTCGCCCAACCCGCGTTCGCCCTCATCCGCGTCCGTGACGCCGACACCGTCACGCTCGTGGGTGGCCCGCGCACCGACATCGACACGCTGGACCAGATCCCGCTCGACGAGCGCACGGGCTGGCAGAACCTGGTGCTGGTGCCGTTCGCCCAGGCGCGCGAGCGGGGCTTCGAGGCGCACCAGGACGGCACCCCGCTGTCGGTCATCGACGCGCAGGTCTCCACCGAGGTGCGTCTCGACGACCTGCTCGCCGAGCTGCCCGACGTGCCGGTCGAGTTCGTCGACCGCGGCGGCTTCGAGACCTCCGACGAGGACTACGCCCAGGTGGTGCGCCGCATCATCGACGACGAGGTCGGGCAGGGCGAGGGCGCCAACCTGGTCATCGGTCGCCACTACCGCGCGCAGGTCGCCGACTGGGGCCACGAGCGGGCGCTCACGGTGTTCCGCCGCCTGCTCGAGCGCGAGCGCGGCGCGTTCTGGACGTTCTGCATCTTCACGGGCGACCGCTACCTGATCGGTGCGAGTCCCGAGCGGCACGTGTCGGTCGAGTCCGGCCAGGTCCGGATGAACCCGATCAGCGGCACGTTCCGCGTGCGAGGGCTCGACACCCACGCCGACCGCAAGCGCGAGCTGCTGCGCTTCCTCGCCGACGAGAAGGAGATCTTCGAGCTCTTCATGGTCGTCGACGAGGAGCTGAAGATGATGTGCGACATCTGTCACGAGGGCGGTCTCGTGCTGGGCCCCTACCTCAAGCCGATGACGCACCTGATCCACACCGAGTACCTGCTCGCCGGGCGCACCGACCGCGACGTGCGCGAGGTGCTGCGCGACTCGATGTTCGCGGCCACCGTCACCGGCTCGCCGGTCGAGAACGCGTGCCGCCTGATCAAGCGGTACGAGGAGCACGGCCGCGGCTACTACGCGTCGGTCGCGGCGCTGGTCGGCCGCGACGAGGCGGGGGAGCCGCGCGCCGACGCCCCGATCCTCATCCGCACCGCCGACGTCGACCTCGACGGGAACCTCAAGGTCACCGCGGGCGCGACCCTGGTGCGCGACTCCGATCCGGAGTCCGAGACGCAGGAGACCTGGGCCAAGGCGGCGGGCATCCTCTCGGCCTTCGGCCTGGTCGAGGGGGCCACGGTGCCGCCCGAGGGCTTCGACGCGGTGACCCGCGAGGACGAGGTGCTCATCGCGCTCGCCCAGCGCAACCAGCGCCTCAGCCAGTTCTGGCTGACGGACCAGTCGGGCGCCGCGCCGGTCGACTCGCTGCGCGGCCGGCGCGTCGTGGTGCTCGACGGCGAGGACGACTTCGTCAACATGCTGGGCCACGTGTTCGGCGTGCTCGGCATGACCACCGATGTCGTGCGCCACGACCACTACACCCAGGGCGACCTCGACGGCTACGACCTCGTCGTCGTCGGCCCCGGACCCGGCGACCCGCGCGACCAGACCGATCCCAAGATGGCGGTGCTGCGCGACGCCGTGCTGGGACTGCTCGCCGACGAGCGGCCGTTCCTGGCCGTGTGCCTGGGTCACCAGACGCTGAGCCACGCGCTGGGCCTCGACCTGGTGTTCAAGGACATCGTGTTCCAGGGCACCCAGAGCCGGCTTCCGGTGCTGGGCCGCGACGAGACGGTGGGGTTCTACAACACCTTCGTCGCGCGCGTGCCGGAGGCGGGACTGCCCGACGGAGTGACGGTCCAGACCGATCCCGCCACCGGCGACGTGCACCTGCTCGCGGGCCCGCACTACCGCGGCGTGCAGTTCCACGCCGAGTCGATCCTGACCCAGAACGGCTTCGCGATCCTGCGCGACCTGGTGGTGGAGCTGATCGGCTGACGCCGGGGATTGTGGCATCCGGGCGCTGAACCCCTACCGTTGACGGGTGAACGACTCTCCGCCAGATGATGGGCCCGACGCCCCCGACGTGACCTTCGCCGATCTCGGGCTCGCGCCGAAGGTGCTCAAGGCGCTCTCCGACGTCGGGTACGAGACGCCGTCGCCCATCCAGGCCGAGACGATCCCGCTGCTGCTGGCGGGCCACGACGTGGTCGGACTGGCGCAGACCGGCACCGGCAAGACGGCCGCGTTTGCGCTGCCGATCCTCGACTCGATCGACCTGCGCGCCACGACGCCGCAGGCGCTCGTGCTGGCGCCCACCCGTGAGCTCGCGCTGCAGGTGTGCGAGGCGTTCGAGCGCTACGCGGCGCACCTCAAGGGCGTGCACGTGCTCCCGGTGTACGGCGGCCAGGGCTACGGCGTCCAGCTCAGCGCGCTGCGCCGCGGCGTGCACGTCGTGGTCGGCACCCCGGGCCGCATCATCGACCACCTGGAGAAGGGCACGCTCGACCTGTCGGGCCTGACCCACCTGGTGCTCGACGAGGCTGACGAGATGCTCAAGATGGGCTTCGCCGAGGACGTCGAGACGATCCTCGCCACGACCCCCGACACCAAGCAGGTCGCCCTCTTCTCGGCGACCATGCCGCCGCAGATCCGCCGACTGTCCAAGCGCTACCTCACCGACCCGGTCGAGGTGACGGTCAAGAACCGCACGACCACGGCCGCCAACATCACCCAGCGCTACCTGGTCGTGTCGTACCAGCAGAAGGTCGACGCCCTGACCCGGGTGCTCGAGATCGAGAACTTCGAGGCGATGATCGTGTTCGTGCGCACCAAGCACGAGACCGAGTCGCTCGCGGAGCGACTCCGGGCGCGCGGGTTCTCGGCGCAGGCCATCAACGGCGACATCGTCCAGGCCCAGCGCGAGCGCACCGTCAACCAGCTCAAGGACGGCAAGCTCGACATCCTCGTCGCGACCGACGTCGCGGCGCGTGGCCTCGACGTCGACCGCATCACGCACGTCGTGAACTTCGACATCCCCACCGACACCGAGTCCTACGTGCACCGCATCGGCCGCACCGGGCGTGCGGGGCGCCACGGCGACGCGATCTCCTTCGTCACGCCGCGGGAGCGCTACCTGCTCGGCCACATCGAGAAGGCGACGCGGCAGTCGCTGACCCAGATGCCGCTGCCCACCGCCGACCAGGTGAACACGACCCGGCTCGCGCGGTTCGACGACCGCATCACCGCGGCCCTGGAGTCGCCGCAGGTCGACTTCTTCCGCGACGTCGTGTCGCACTACGTGCGCGACCACGACGTGCCCGAGGTCGACGTGGCCGCGGCGCTCGCCATCGCGCTTCAGGGCGGCACGCCGTTGCTGCTCGACGAGGAGCTCGAGGCGCCGGTCGAGCGTGAGCGTCGTCCGCGCGGCGACCGCCCCGATCGCGGGGACCGCCCCGAGCGTCGCCCGCGGCAGACCCGCGACGACCTGGTCGCGTACCGCATCGCCGTCGGCAAGCGGCAGAAGGTCAACCCGCGGATGATCGTGGGCGCGCTGGCCAACGAGGGCGGGCTGAGCCGGGAGGACTTCGGCTACATCGGCATCAAGCCCGATCACTCCACGGTCGAGCTGCCCGTCCGTCTGCCCGACGACGTCTGGGAGAAGCTCAAGGCCACCCGCATCAGCGGCAAGCTGATCGAGCTGCGACGGGACCACGGCCCGGCGCGGCGCTCGGACGGCCCCCGCAAGCACGACGATCGCGGACCGCGCAAGAAGCCGCGTCAGCCCAAGGGCTGAGACCTGAATCAGGCCGGCCGGCGTCGGTACCGGGTGACGGCGACGCCGACCAGGCACAGGGCGCCGCCCACGAACGCGAGCGCGGCGGGCACCTCGTCGAGCACGACCCACGACATCAGCGTGGTGACCGCCGGCACGAGGTAGGTCGTGGACGCGACCTGCCCCGCGCTGAGCCGCTTGAGCGCGTACGACCACGTGCTGAAGCCGATCGCGGTGGGCACGACACCGAGGAACACGACCCACCCGATGTCGCCGAGCGGGGCGTCGCCCACCTCGCGCACCAGCTGCGGACCGAAGGGCAGGCACACCACGGCGCCGATCACGCAGCCGAGCCACACCGACTGGCCCGACGTGAGCGACACCAGCGTGGGCTTCTGGGCCAGCACGCCGACGGCGTAGCAGACCGCCGCGACGACGGCCAGGACCACGCCCGCGGTGCTGGCGGTGGCGACCGCGGTGTCGTCGTGCCGGGTGCTCAGCGCGATGAGCACGACGCCCACGAACGCGACGGCCATCCCGATCATCAGCGGCCGGGGGAAGCCCTCCTTGAGCAGCACCCCGGCGAGCAGCGCGATGAGGATCGGACCGATGTTGACGATGAGCGCGGTGGTGCCGGCGTCGAGGTCGCGCTCGGCGGCGTTGAGCGCCACGTTGTAGACGCCGAACCACGCCACGCCGTAGGTCAGCACGAGGGCCAGCTGCCGCCCGCGCAGGTCCAGGCCCCGCAGGCGCGGCCGGGCGATCAGGCCCAGCGCCACGGCGCCGACCAGCAGGCGGCCGAGCGTGAGCGCGCCGGGGGAGAACGTGTCGGAGGCGGCGCGGATGCCGACGAACGCCGACGCCCACGCCACCACCGTGACGAGGAGCGCCGGGACCGAGAGATCGCGCTGGGTGACGGGTGTCGTGCTCACCCTCCGACGCTATCGGCCGGGCACGACGAAGGCCCCCGGGTCCGCTGCCAGGTTGGCGCGACTTCCTGCCGCGCGGCAGCGGCCCGGGGGCCGTCGAGGGGGGTCAGCCCTGGTCGGTGTCGGCGTCGGAGCCGAGCGTGACCTCGACCTTCTCGGTCTCGTCGCCGCGCACGACGGACAGCGTGACCTTCTGACCGGGCTGGTAGGCCCGGATCGAGGCGACGAGCGCGTCGTTGCTCGCGACCGCGTGGCCGTCGACCGCGGTGATGACGTCGCCCTTCTTCAGTCCCGCCTTGTCGCCGGCGCTCCCCGGGGTGACCTCCTCGATGCGAGCGCCGATGCCCGTGATGTCGTCCGAGGACACGGCGCCCTGCACGGTCACGCCGATCTGCGCGTGCTCGACCTTCTTGCCGTCGAGCAGCTGCCGGGCGACGTTCTTGGCGAGGTCGATCGGGATCGCGAAGCCGAGGCCGATCGAGCCCGCTGCACCGTTGGCGCCCGCGCCGGCGCGGATGGCCGAGTTGATGCCGATGACCTGGCCGTTGAGGTTGACCAGCGGGCCGCCGGAGTTGCCGGGGTTGATCGCCGCGTCGGTCTGGACCGCGGGGAAGATGGTGGCCTTGTCCGACGAGCCGGAGCCGTCGGACGACGTGACCGGGCGGTTGAGCGCCGACACGATGCCCTCGGTCACGGTGCTCTCGAGGCCGTACGGCGAGCCGATCGCGACGACCTCCTGGCCGACCGCCAGGTCGTTCGACGAGCCGAGCTCGGCCGACTGCAGGCCGCTCTTGCCGTCGACCTTGATGACCGCGAGGTCGGTCACGGGATCGGTGCCGACGATCTTGGCGCTCGCGTTGGTCCCGTCGCTGAACGCGACGGTGATCGTGCCGCCGTCGCCCGCCACGTCGACCACGTGGTTGTTGGTGAGGATGTCGCCGTCGGAGCTGATGATGATGCCGGTGCCGGAGCCACCCTCGTCTCCGCCGCGCACGTTGATCTGCACGACCGACGGCAGCACCTTCTGGGCCACCTTCTGCACCGTGCCGTCCGGCAGGTTGGTGTTGACCGCCTCGTTCGACGTCAGCGAGCTGCTCACGCCGCCGTCGTCGTCGCGCTGGTCCTGCAGCCACGAGCCGCCGTAGCCCGCGGCGCCGGCGAGGGCGATCAGGGCGACGCCGGCGACCAGCTTGCGGCCGCGGCCGGACCGCTCACGAGGGGCCTCGGCGACCGGGGCCGCGCTCTCGCTCGCGAACGCGACCGTGGGCTCGGCGGCCGACGAGGACGCGGCCTGAGGGGCACCCGCCTCGTCGGCCGCGGGGTAGCGGTGGGCGTACGCCGGGCCGCCGGGAGGGGGCGGGGGCGCGTCGGCCGCGGGCGGGGTCGACGGCGGCGCGTACGCCGGGCCGTCGCTGACGGTCGGCTGGGGGCGGGTCGGGTCGTGGTCGTCGGTCGGCGGCGCGTAGGGGCGGTCGTCGAAGGGGTCCCTCGGGTCGGTCATGGTGCCAGATTCTCCCTGATGGCTGTGGTGGTGCTGAGAGGACGGTGTGTTTCGAGACAAATGCCGAGCGTCAGCCGTCGGCACCGGGGATGCGGAGCGTGAAGGTGCTGCCCTCGCCCGGCGTCGACGTGACCTCGACGGATCCGCCGTGACGGTCGGCCGCTCGCCGCACGATCGACAGGCCGAGGCCGGAACCGGGCATGGTGCGGGACTCGGTGGCCCGGTAGAAGCGCTCGAAGACGTGGGGGAGGTCGTCGGCCGCGATGCCGGGACCCTCGTCGGTCACGCTCAGCACGCCGTCGCGCAGGCGGAGCCGGACCGTGCCGTCCGGCGGGCTCCACTTGGCCGCGTTGTCGAGCAGGTTCGTGACGGCCCGCTCCAGCAGCTGGGACTCGCCGACGACCATCCACGACTCGACGTCGGCCTCGAACGTCACGCCCTGCGCCCGTCGCCGGACTCGATCCAGCGCCGCCTCCGCGACGTCGGCCAGGTCGAGAGGCTCGGGGGCCCGGCCGACCGGCTCGTCGCGGGCCAGCTCGACCAGGTCGCCGACCAGGGTCGTCAGCTCCTCGAGCTGCGCCCGGACGTCGTGCATGATCTCGGTGCGCTGCGCGTCGCTCAGGGTGCGGCCGTCGGCCGTGGCCTGTCCCATCAGCTCGATGTTGGTGCGCAGGCTCGTGAGCGGGGTGCGGAGCTCGTGCCCGGCGTCCGCGACCAGCTGGCGCTGCTGCACCTGCGACGCGTCGAGCGCCGTGAGCATCGCGTTGAACGAGGTGGTCAGGCGGGCGAGCTCGTCGGTCCCGGTGCCGGTGACGGGGATCGGCCGCAGGTCGCTGGTGCGGGCGACGCGCTCGGTCGCCGCCGTGAGTCGTCGCACCGGGCGCAGGCCGTTCGTCGCGACGCCCCACCCCGCCAGTCCCGCCAGGGCGACGCCCGCGGCGCTCGTCAGCAGCAGGATCAGCTGCAGCCGGTCGAGCGCCCGCTCGATGCTCTCCATCGACTGCGCCATCACGAGCGCCTCGCCCGGCGCGGACTGCACCGCGACGACCCGGAACGGCCTGCCGTGCGAGTACGCCGTGCGGATCGAGCGGGACTGCGTGCCCAGCGACACCTCGCGCTCGGCGTACCCGATGAACTGCACGGGGAACGACCCGGCGGTGCGATTGCCCGTCAGCAGGCGCAGCGGCTCACCCGCCCGCAGCACGCTGACGTTGATGTCGGTCAGCGCCAGGGTGCCCTGGTCGTAGCCGTTCGCGAACAGGTCACCCAGGTTGGCGTCGACCCCGGCCTGGGCCCGACGGATCATCGACTCGTCGAGCGAGCTCTGCAGCTCCGACCGGACCGTGACGTAGATCGTCGCGCTGATCAGTCCCAACGTCACCGCGACCGCCGTCGTCGTCAGCACCGCGACACGCAGCGCGAGGGTCATCCGCGCGGTGAAGAACCGGACGGGTCGCAGGACCGCGTCGCTCGCCCCGCCCCTCGCCCTGCTCACGGTGCCTTTGGCGTTCGCTCCGCTCACGGTGCCTCTGCTGTTCGCTCCGCTCACGGTGCTCTTGCTGTTCGCTCCGCTCACGGTGGAGTCTCGCGCAGCACGTAGCCGACGCCCCGCACGGTGTGGATCAACCGTGCCTCGCCGTCGGCCTCGAGCTTGCGGCGCACGTACCCCACGTACACCTCGAGGGAGTTGGCGGTGGTCGGGAAGTCGAAGCCCCAGACCTCCTCGAGGATGAACTGCCGCTCCAGCACCCGCTTCGGCCGCTGCATGAACAGCTCGAGCAGGGCGAACTCGGTGCGGGTCAGCGACACGTTGCGGCTGCCCCGGGTGACCTCGCGGGTCACCGGGTCGAGCGTCAGGTCGGCGAACACCAGCGGTGCCTCGTCGTCCTCGGTGGCCGTGCGGGACGTGGCGCGACGCAGCAGCGACCGCAGCCGAGCGAGCAGCTCGTCGAGCGCGAACGGCTTGATCAGGTAGTCGTCGGCACCCGCGTCGAGCCCGTCGACGCGGTCGCTGACGGCGTCGCGGGCCGTCAGCACCAGGATCGGCACGTCGTTGCCCGCGGCCCGCAGCGCGCGGGTGGCCTCGAGACCGTCGAGCCTCGGCATCATCACGTCCATGACGATCGCGTCGGGCGCCACCCCGGGCACGGTCGCGAGGGCCTCGGCGCCGTCGGAGGCGAGGTGCACCTCGTACCCGTTGAACTCCAACGAACGACGGAGCGAGTCGCGCACGGCGCGGTCGTCGTCGACCACCAGGATCCGCATGGTCCCAGTGTGCACCGCGGTGCTGAGGAGGTGCTGAAAGCTCAGGCGAGCAGGGCGCGGGCCGCGGCGGCCGCCCGAGCGCCGTAGCCGCCGCCGAACAGGACCGCGTGGACGAGCAGCGGGTGCAGCTGGTGCAGCGCGACCCGGTCGCGCCACCCGTCGGCCAGCGGCCACACCTCGTCGTAGGAGTCCAGGATGCGCTGCAGGTGGGGGATGCCGAACAGGGCCAGCATCGCCAGATCGGTCTCGCGGTGGCCGCCGTGGGCCGCGGGGTCGATCAGCCACACCTGCTGCTCGCCGCCCCACACGACGTTGCCCGACCACAGGTCCCCGTGGATGCGCGCGGGACCCTCCTCGGGCCCGGCCAGGTCGTGGATGCGGCGCATCGCCTGCTCGATCGCCTCGGCGTCGTCGGTGGTGAGGGCGGCCCGGTCGACCGCGGCGCGCAGGTAGGGCATGACGCGTCGCGACGCGTAGAACTCCGCCCACGTCGGCAGGGGGCGGTTCGGCAGCGGGGCGAGCCCGACGAAGCCGTCGTGCTCGGCCCCGTACGTCTCGGCGCCCGCGCGGTGGGTGGCGGCGAGGCTGCGCCCGAGCTGGTCGGCGGCCTCGGCGCTGGGCCGGACCGGCTCGACCCAGTCGAGCACCAGGCACTCCTCGTCGACCGCGAGCACCTCGGGCACCGGGGCGCCACCGGCCTCGCGCAACCACCGCAGGCCCTCGGCCTCGCGGCGGAAGAAGCCGGCGGGCGCCTGCGACCGGGTCTTGATGACGGCGTTGCGGCCGTCGGTCATGCGCAGCCGCGTGGCCGTGCAGATGTCGCCGCCCGCGACGGGGGTGGTGGACACGACGCCGACGCCGAGCAGCGCCTCCGCCCGCGCCGCCGTGCCCGCCATCCGTGCCATGCGGCCGAGATTACCGGGCGGCCAGGTGGGCCACGATCCCGTCGCAGGTGCGCTCGATCAGCTCCAGCACGTGCCGGAACCCGTCGGGTCCGCCGTACCAGGGGTCGGGCACCTCGTCGCCGTCGCTGGTGTCGGGGTCGAACGAGCGGAACATCACGACGCGGGCCTCGTCCTCGACCGTCGGCGCGAGCTCGCGCATGTCGGCGGCGTTCGCGTGGTCCATCGCCAGCAGCAGGTCGTGCTCAACGAACCAGTCGCGGGTGAAGGTGCGCGCACGGTGCCGCGACGGGTCGTAGCCCGCCTCGCGCAGCACCGCGGCCGAGCGCGGGTCCATCGGCTCGCCCTCGTGCCAGCCGCCGGTGCCGGCCGACGCGACCTCGGCGTCGATGCCTGCGTCGGCGAGGCGCTGCTCCAGCACGACGTGCGCCGTGGGGGAGCGGCAGATGTTGCCCAGGCAGACCAGCGCGATGCGGGTCGGGGCCATCAGTCGCCGGACGGCACCAGCGCGCCGACGATCGACTGGCCGATCGAGATGACGACCGACGCCACGACCGCCCACCAGAAGCCGTCGACGTACAGGTGCATGTCGAGCGAGTCGGTGATCGCCTCGGTCAGCAGCAGCAGGAGCGCATTGATGACCAGCAGCGCCAGGCCGAGCGTGATGATGATGAACGGCAGCGACAGCACCTTGACCACCGGCGCGACGAAGCTGTTGATCACGGTGAACACCAGGCCGACCAGCAGGACCGCGATGATCTGTCCGCCGGTGTCGGCGCTCGAGTCGCCGATGTTCATGTGGTCACCGAGCAGCCAGGCGGCGAACGCCAGGGCGACGGTGCTGACGAGCCAGGTGGACAAGAAGCGTTCCATGCCCTGATCGTGGCACAACCGATCACACGGGCGGGAGAGCCTCCGGCTCGTCGCGCCGCGCGGTCTGGGCCACGACGATGCCGACGAGCATCACGGCGACGCCGAGCAGCTGGACCACGGTGAGCGACTCGCGGAACCACGCCCACCCCACGAGCGCGGCGACCACCGGCTCGAGCATCGCGACGACGCTCACGACGGTCGACGGCAGGGTGCGCAGGGCGAGCAGCAGCAGGAAGAACGGCGTGACCGTGCCGAGCACGACGACCCAGGCCATCGGTGCCCAGGCGGGGACGGTGAGGTCGGACAGCCGGCCCAGCATCGACGCGTCGGCGCCCAGGGCGTCGGCCCGCCAGACCGGGGCGATGACGTTCATGATGACGGCGGCGACCGCGAACGACCACAGGATGTGGTGGAGCGGCTCGGCGGACACGCCGTCGTCCTCGCCGAGGAGGAAGTAGGCCGCGAAGCACGCCGCGGCCAGCAGGGCCATGGCGACGCCGAAGCCGTCGAGCACGAGGCCGTCCCACACCTGGCTCACGATCGCCAGGCCGGTCAGGGTCAGGGCGAGCGCCGGCCACATCCGGGCGTGCACCGGCTGGCGCCGAGCGAAGCGCACCCACAGGACCACGAGGACCGGTCCGGTGTACTCCAGCAGCAGGGCGATGCCGAGCGGCAGGCGGTTGATCGCGACGTTGTAGAAGCCCTGGAGCCCGGCGATGCCGACGGCCCCGAGCCCGATCACGAGCGGCCAGCGCCGGGGCAGCCGCAGCGCCGAGCGGTTCGTCGCGAGCGCGACGACCACGAGCACCGCCAGCGCCGCCGTGATGCGCACGGTCGTGAACGTCGCCTCGTCGGTGCCCGACCGCAGGGGCACCCGCGACATGCCGGCGTTGATCCCGAACATCGTCGCCGCGGTGAGCACCAGGGCGTACCCGAACCACGGCCGCGTCGTCACCGGGCCATCTTGTCAGGCGCGATAGCGCGGGTTGCGCTGCCAGTCGCTACCGCCGGGTGGGCAGAACTCCATGACCGGGTCGGGGTCGTCGCTGAGGCGCAGGGTCCAGCCCTGGTCGTGCACGACGTGATGATGATGGGAGCAGAGCAGCACGCCGTCGGCGAGGTCGGTGGTTCCCCCGTCGGACCAGGCTCGTCGCCAGTGGTGGGTCTCGCACCACTGCGGCGGGCGGTCGCAGCCGGGGAAGGCGCATCCGCGGTCGCGCTGGGCCAGGGCGGCCTTCTGGGCGGGGGAGAACAGGCGGCGGGTGCGGCCGAAGTCGAGCACGACCGAGGCGCCGTTCATGACGGCGGGCAGCAGCTTGGCCTGGCAGGCGAGGCGGCGGGTGTCGCCTGCCGACAGCCGGGTGCCGGTCTCGAGCGTCGCGGGCGCGAGCCGGGTGTCGAGCACGTCCTTCTCGACCGTGACGAGCAGCGTGGGGCCACCGTCGATGAGCACGTCGGGCGTCAGCTTCTCGGTCATGCGGGCGAACGCCTGCCCCATGCGGGTGGCGGTGGTGGAGTCGACGGGCACGGCGTCGCCGGAGCTGCGCCGCGGCGCGGTGAGCGCTTGCAGCGTGGTGCGCAGGACGTCGGCCGGGACGTCGGGGATCGTGAAGTCGCCCGAGTGGGTGCCGTCGTGGTTGTCGCGCATGCGGAACGAGGCCTTGGCCCAGGCCTTCTGCTCGCGGGTGCGCAGCTTCTGGTTCTCGTCCTTGTCGACCTTGCGCCGGGGCTTGTGGGTGTCGGAGATCCGCAGCGCCCGGCGCTGCAGGTCCTTGACGGACAGCCGCTGGGCGTCGTCGATGAGGCGCGTCTGGGCGCGGGTGCGATGGATCTCGGGGACGTCGTGGGTGGAGTCGGCGATGACGCGCGCCTGCCGCTCGGTGAGCGTGCCCGACGCGAGTGCCTGCTCGACGACGGGAGCGGTCTGCATCGACCGGCCGGTGCGGAGCGCACCGCTGGTGGCCGCCGGGTCGCCGCCGAAGTCGTTGGCCAGCATCGCTCCGGTGCTCGACGCCCCGGTGCGCCGCGCCAGTCCCGACTCGTCGAGCACACGGGTGGCTGCGGCCTGGTGGGCCTTGACCCGCGACCCGATGCGCAGCAGCTCGGTGGCAAGCGCCTTGACCTCGATCTCGTCGAGTCCGTCCCACCCGCCGATCGGCATCGCGTCGAGCACCGCGACCAACTCGCGCACCCCGCTGCTGAGCGGGTGCGGCAGGGCCACCGGCTGCGCTGTCATCGATCCCCCGATCACGATTAGAACGTGTGTTCGATTGTATGCCGGAGGGGAGCTGGGCGCAAGGGCTGAAGCCAAGTAGTTCCCTGCAATGGCAGTCGGTTTCGCGCATCGATTGGTGCCCCGTTCCAGCCTAGGTCGCCGGTCCGACAGCCCGTCGGAGCAACAGGCCCATATCCTCGAGCCATGCCGCTCCAGCCCCGTCAGGCACTCGACCGGATCCCGCTGTACAAGGCCGGGAAGCCGGCCGAGAGCGATGCGCTCAAGCTGTCGAGCAACGAGAACCCGTTCCCGCCGCTGCCGGGCGTGGTCGAGGCGGCGGCGCGCGAGCTGGGGCGGATGAACCGCTACCCCGACGCCGGGACGGTGCGGCTGCGAGACGCCGTCGCGCGCAACCTCGGGGTCCGCCCGGAGCAGGTCGTGCCGGGCACCGGATCGGTCGCGGTGCTGTTCGCCCTCCTGCACGCCTACGTGGACCCGGGCGACGAGATCGTCTACGCCTGGCGCTCGTTCGAGGCCTACCCGATCGCGGCCGACCTGACCGGCGGCACGTCGGTCCGCGTGCCGCTGCTGCCCGACGGACGTCACGACCTCGACGCGATGCTGGCCGCCGTCACCGATCGGACCAAGGTCGTGCTCGTCTGCACGCCCAACAACCCGACCGGTCCGGTCGTCACCGCCGCGGAGCTCGAGACGTTCGTCGCGGCGGTGCCCGACGACGTGCTCGTGGTCGTCGACGAGGCCTACGTCGAGTTCGTCCGCGATCCCGAGGCCTGCTCCGGGCTCGACGCGCTCGCGGCCCACGACAACGTGGTGGTCCTGCGCACGTTCTCCAAGGCCTACGGCCTGGCGGGCCTCCGCGTCGGCTACGCCGTCGCCCACGACGACGTCGCCGACGCGATCCGCAAGGTCATCCCGCCGTTCTCCGTGACCGACGTCGCGGCGGCCGCCGCCGTCGCGTCGTTCGACGCGATGGAGCAGCTCGCCGACCGGGTCGACCGCGTCGTCGCGGAGCGCGTCGCCCTGCGCTCGGCGCTGATCTCGCAGGGATGGGCAGTCCCCGAGGCCGAGGGCAACTTCGTGTGGCTGCCCCTCGGCGAAGACTCCCTGGCGTTCGCCGCCGCGTGCGACCCGGTGTCGGTGCGCCCGTTCGCGGGCGACGGCGTCCGCATCTCGGTGGGCGAACCGGGCGTCGATGCGCGCTTCCTCGACGCCGCCGGCGCCTGGCGAGCCGCTCGCTCCTGATCGGCTAGGCTGACCGCAGGTGTGATGCCCGTCACGCCTGCGGGGTTCTGACGAGTCCGTCACCACGGACCAGGGCCCGCACCATCCGAACCCGTCTCCGGCGACCCCGGCGGCGGTCGACGACAGAGGGTCCCATGAGCGCATCCACTCATCCGCAGGAACCGACCGACCTGGTGCAGCTGCTGACGCCCGACGGCGAGCGGCTCGAGCATCCCGGCCATGCGTACGACGGCGACCGCGACGCGATCGCGTCGATGTATCGCGACATGGTGCTCGCCCGCCGCGTCGACACCGAGGCCTTCGCGCTCCAGCGCCACGGCGAGCTCGGGCTGTGGCCACCGGCACTCGGGCAGGAGGCCGCCCAGATCGGCTCGGCCCGCGCGCTGCGCGCCCAGGACTACGCGTTCCCCAGCTATCGGG
This sequence comes from Aeromicrobium sp., assembly GCA_023254755.1. Lineage (GTDB taxonomy): Bacteria > Actinomycetota > Actinomycetes > Propionibacteriales > Nocardioidaceae > Aeromicrobium. The sequence continues at coordinate 14,414 of JALRKU010000122.1, forward strand.
AGCACGGCGTCGCCTGGTGCCGCGGCGTCGACCCGGCCGACCTGTTCTCCATCTACCGCGGGACCGAGCTGGGCGGTGGCTGGGACCCCGCCGAGCACGGCCTCGCGCTCCCGCAGATCATCATCGGCGCCCAGGCGCTGCACGCCACGGGCTACGCGATGGGCCTGACCTTCGACCACGCCGTCGGCACCGGAGACCCCGGGCGCGACGCCGCCGTCATCGTCTACTTCGGTGACGGCGCCACCAGCCAGGGCGACCTGAACGAGGCGCTCGACTGGGCCGCGGTGCACCAGGCGCCGGTCGTGTTCTTCTGCCAGAACAACCAGTACGCGATCTCGGTGCCGCTGGCGCGCCAGACCGCCGTGCCGATCGCCCAGCGGGCAGCGGGCTTCGGCCTGCCCGGTGTCCGCGTCGACGGCAACGACGTCCTCGCCGTGCACGCGGTCACCACGGCGGCGCTGCAGCGCGCTCGCGACGGGGAGGGGCCCACGCTGGTCGAGGCCGTCACGTACCGGATGGGCGCCCACACCACGTCCGACGACCCCAGTCGCTATCGCGACGCCGCCGAGGTCGAGGCCTGGCGTGCCAAGGACCCCATCGAGCGCGTGCGGGTCCACCTCGAGACGCTAGGACAGCCACCGGGCTTCTTCGCCGACCTCGACCTGGAGGCCGAGCGTCTGGGCGAGGACCTCCGCGCCGCCTGCAGGGCGCTGCCCGAGCCCGACCTGGCCGACCTGTTCGACCACGTCCTCGTCGACACGCCGGACGAGCTGGAGCAGCAGCGCGCCGAGTACGTCGCCTTCCGCGACTCCCTCGAGCAGGTGGGGGCATGAGCACGCAGACGCTGTCGCTGGGACGCGCGATCAACGAGGGGCTGCGTGCCGCGCTTGACCACGACGACAAGGTCCTCGTCATGGGTGAGGACGTCGGCCGGCTCGGCGGCGTCTTCCGCGTCACCGACGGACTGCAGAAGGACTTCGGCGAGTCGCGGGTCATCGACACGCAGCTCGCCGAGTCGGCCATCGTCGGCACCGCCGTGGGCCTCGCGATCCGCGGCTACCGGCCCGTCGTCGAGATCCAGTTCGACGGCTTCGTCTACCCGGCCTACGACCAGATCGTCAGCCAGGTCGCTCGTCTCGGCTTCCGCAGCCGCGGCCGGGTGCGCATGCCCCTCGTCATCCGCATCCCCTTCGGCGGTGGCATCGGAGCCGTCGAGCACCACTCCGAGAGCCCCGAGGCGCAGTTCGTGATGACGCCCGGGCTCCGGGTGGTGTCGTGCGCCTCGCCCGCCGACGCCTACTGGATGATCCAGGAGGCGATCGCGTGCGACGACCCGGTCGTCGTGATGGAGCCCAAGCGGCGCTACTGGGAG
>JALRKU010000192.1 GCA_023254755.1 Aeromicrobium sp.
GTCGTTTCGGGCGCGCAACCGCCCGAAACCTGGGTCTCAATCATCGACCAGATCGCCGCGCAAACCTAGGCGTCAGAGCACCTGATCAACGACACCGCGGTGAAGATCCTGGTCAGCCCGTCGGCGTAATCCTCAGAAGCCGCCGGCGACACGCACCAGGGTGCGGCCGATGCGTTCGCCGCGCTTGATCTCGGCGAGAGCGGAGTCGACCTCGCCGACGACGCCGAAGCCGACGACGCGCTGTCCGGGTGCGAGCTTGACGCCGGCGACCCCACCGCCGCCGCGTCCCTGGGGTCGCACCAGCCCGGCGTCGAAGCGCAGGAGCTGCGCGTCGGACGTGACGAAGACCAGCTGCTCCTCGCCCGTCGCGAGCGGCGCGGCCCCGACCACGACGTCGCCGTCGGCGAGGCTGACGACCTCCCACGCGTCGCGGGTGAGGACGGGGTCGGGCTTGACCCGCTTGACGACACCCGCGCGGGTGCCCAGGGCGATCCCGGGCCCGTCGTCGGACAACGACATCAGCGTGATCGGCGCGGCAGGGGTCGACAGCAGCTCACGCAGCGGGATCCCCCCCTGCACGTGCGGCGCCGACGCGGTCGGCGGCAGCGCGGGGATGTCGAGGACGTCGAGCCGGTGGACCACGCCGTCCTGCGTCACGAGGCCGACCTGCCCGCGGGCCGTCGTCGCGACTGCGGAGACGATCACGTCGTGCTTCGCGCGGTTCCCGACGTCGCCGAACGGCGTCGCGTCGGTGGTGCGGGCCAGCAGGCCGGTCGCCGACAGCAGCACGAAGCACGGGTCGTCGGCGACCTCGAGCGACGCCGTGGCGGTGACGGTCTGGCCCGCGGACTCCAGGAGGACGGTGCGGCGCGGCGTGCCGAAGCTCTGGGCGACCTCGGCGAGCTCGTCGGAGACGACGCCGCGCAGGACGGTGTCGTCGCCGAGGATCTCCTCGAGCTGCTCGATGGTGGCGCGCAGCTCGTCGGCCTCCTTCTCCAGCTCGATGCGGGAGAACCTGGTGAGGCTGCCGAGCGTCCGGTCGAGGATGAAGTCGGCCTGCGCCTCGCTGAGGTCGAACACGCCCATCAGGCGGGTACGGGCCTCACCGCGGTTGTCGCTGCTGCGGACGAGCTGGATGACCTCGTCGATGTCGACGAGGGCCAGCAGCAGTCCCTCGAGCAGGTGCAGCCGGTCGGCGGCCTTGCCTCGGCGGAACGTGGTGCGGCGCCGCACGACGTCGAGCCGGTGCTGGAGGAAGACCGTGAGCAGCTCCTTGAGGCCCAGCGTGCGGGGCTGTCCGTCGACCAGGGCCACGGCGTTGATGCCGAACGACGTCTCGAGCGGCGTGGTGCGGTAGAGCTGCTCGAGCAGCGCCTCGGGCACGAAGCCGTTCTTGACCTCGATGACCAGGTTCAGGCCCTTGTGACGGTCGGTGAGGTTCTTGATGTCGCTGATGCCCTGGAGCTTCTTGGCCTCGACGAGCTTCTTGATGGCCTCGATGACCTTCTCGGGTCCGACGTTGTAGGGCAGCTCGGTGACGACGATGCCCTTGCGGCGCGGTGTGACGCTCTCGACGCGGGCGGTGGCCCGCATGCGGAACGGACCGTTGCCGGTGGCGTAGGCCTCGCGGACGCCGTCGAGACCCACGATCTTGCCGCCCGTGGGCAGGTCGGGTCCCGGGATGAAGCGCATCAGGTCGTCGAGGTCGGCGTCGGGCCGCTGGAGCAGGTGCCGGAGCGCCTGGACCACCTCGACGAGGTTGTGCGGCGGGATGTTGGTGGCCATGCCCACCGCGATGCCGGTGGTGCCGTTGACCAGGAGGTTGGGGATCGCGGCCGGCAGCACGACGGGCTCGGTCTCGCGGCCGTCGTAGTTGGGCTTGAAGTCGACCGTGTCCTCGTCGATCGAGGCGGTCATCGCCTCGGCTGCCTCGGCCATGCGGATCTCGGTGTACCGCATCGCGGCCGGAGGATCGTCCTGCGAGCCGAAGTTGCCGTGGCCGTCGGCCAGCGGCAGTCGCAGCGCCCAGGGCTGGGCGATGCGTACCAGGGCGTCGTAGATCGCCCCGTCGCCGTGCGGGTGGAAGCGACCCATCACCTCGCCGACCGGTCGCGCGCTCTTGACGTGGCCGCGGTCGTTCCGCAGGCCCATGTCGTCCATCGTGTAGAGCAGGCGCCGCTGGACCGGCTTCAGGCCGTCGCGGGCGTCGGGCAGGGCGCGTGAGTAGATGACCGAGTAGCCGTACTCGAGGAAGCTCGAGCGCATCTCCACCGAGATGTCGGTGTCGATGATGTGCTCGTCGAAGTCGTCGTCGACCGGCTGGGAAGTACGCGCCATGTTCCTCTCCGCGGACGTGGGCCCTGACCCACTCATTGTTCCTGCCCTGACCTGGGCACACGGCGTCGCCACGCCGCACCTGGACCCGATAGGTTGGAGCCGTGACCAGTGAGCTGGACGAGGTGAGCCACTGGGAGGCCGACGTGCTGCTGAAGGACGGTCGGGTCGCCCAGCTGCGGCCCATCACGTCCGACGACGCCGAGCTCCTCGTCGAGTTCTACGGACGTGTGTCCGAGGAGTCCAAGTACTTCCGGTTCTTCGCGCCCTACCCCACGTTGTCCGACCGCGACGTCAAGCGGTTCACCGAGGTCGACCAGGACCGTCGCGTCGCGTTCGTCGTGACGATGCACGGCGACATCATCGGTGTCGGCCGCTACGACGCCCCCGAGAACAACCCGTCGCTGCCGCCGGGCGAGGCCGAGGTCGCGTTCCTCGTCGAGGACGCCCACCAGGGCCGGGGCGTCGGTCAGCTGCTGCTCGAGCACCTCGCGCAGGCCGGCCGCGAGCGCGGCATCCGGCGGTTCGTCGCCGAGGTGCTGCCCGCCAACCAGCGCATGCAGCAGATCTTCCGCGAGATGGGCTACACCGTCGACGGCACCCTCGACGGGGGCGTCCAGCGACTGTCGTTCGGGCTCGACCCCACCGACACCGCGATCGGCGTCATGCAGGCGCGTGAGCAGCGCGCCGAGGCGGCCTCGATCGCCCGCATCTTCTCGGCACGCAGCGTCGCGGTGGTCGGCGCCAGCCGTCGGGCCGGCACGATCGGCCAGGCGATGGTCCGCAACCTCGTGCTCGGCGACTACAGCGGCGCGGTCTATGCCGTGAACTCGGCGGCCGAGGCGGTGTCGGGCCTGCCGGCGTACAAGACGGTGCAGGACATCCCCGACGACGTCGACATCGCGATCGTCGCCGTCCCGGCCGAGTCGGTGTCCGACGTCGTGCTCGACTGCGCCGCCAAGGGCGTGCACGGGCTCATCGTCATCTCGGCCGGCTTCGCCGAAGAGGGCCCCGAGGGTCGCAAGCGCCAGCGGGCGCTCCTCGGGCTGAGCCGCAGCTACGGCCTGCGACTGATCGGCCCCAACTGCCTGGGCATCATCAACACGGCTCCTCACCGACAGCTGAACGCCTCGCTGTCCACCTCGATGCCGCCGCAGGGTCGCGTCGGCTTCTTCTGCCAGTCCGGTGCGCTGGGCACCGCGATCCTGGAGTCGGTGTCCCGGCGTGGCCTCGGGCTCTCGACCTTCGTGTCGGCCGGCAACCGCGCCGACGTCTCCGGCAACGACCTGCTGCAGTACTGGCAGGAGGACGACTCGACCGAGGTCGTGCTGCTGTACCTGGAGTCGATCGGCAACCCGCGCAAGTTCTCCCGCATCGCCCGACGGGTGTCGCGCACCAAGCCGATCGTCGCGGTCAAGTCCGGTGGCTCCACCCAGGGCGTCCCCATGGGGCACACCGTGGCCCGGTCCACGGCGCCCGCCGCCGCGGTCGACGCGATGTTCAGCCAGGCCGGGGTCATCCAGGTCGACACGCTCGACGAGATGTTCGACGTCGCCCAGCTGCTGGCGCACCAGCCGCTGCCGCGTGGCAACCGCGTCTCGGTCGTCGGCAACTCCGACGCCGTCTCGCTGATCGTCAGCGACGCGGCGCGGGCCGCCGGCCTCGTGGTCGCCGACTCGCTGTCGCTGGGCGCCGACGCCGACGCCGACGACTTCGAGATCGCGATCGAGTCCGCCCTGGCCGGCGACGACGCCGACGCGCTCGTCGCCATCTACGTGCCGCCCATCAACACCAGCGGCGAGGCCGTGGCCGACGTGCTGGCGGCGATCGGCGAGCAGTCCGACAAGCCCATCGTGTCGACCTTCCTGGGCAGCGAGGGTGTTCCCGAGCTGCTCCGGGTGCCTGACGTCGCCGGCGGCTCGGCGGGCCGGGGCTCGGTGCCGTCGTACTCCGCGCCGGAGTCGGCCGTCCGCGCGCTGTCGCGGGTCGTCCGGTACGCCGAGTGGGTCGCTCGGGACCACGGCGAGTTCCACGTCGCCGACGACCACCGTCCCGGCGACGCCCGCGAGATCGTCCGGTCCGCGCTGCGGCAGGCGCCACGCGGAGCCGTGCTGTCGACCCAGCAGGTCGAGCAGCTGCTCGCCTGCTACGGCATCGACATGCTCACCTGGATCAACGTGCACGACGTCGACGAGGCCGTCGACGCGGGGGAGAGCCTCGGCTGGGACGTCGTGCTGAAGGCCGGCAGCGAGCACCTGCGCGCGCGCCCCGACCTGGCCCACATCTGGCGTGACATCCACGGGCCCGACGACATGCGACGCGCGTGGGCGGCACTGCGGAGCTGGACGGGCATCCGCAAGGACACCAAGTTCTTCGTGCAGAAGTCCGCGCCCGACGGCGTGCAGGTGTCGTTCTCGGTCATGGAGGACGAGCTCTTCGGTCCCCTCGTGTCGTTCGGGCTGGCGGGTGCGCCCAGCGACCTGCTCGGCGACCGCGCCTACGGCATCCCACCGCTGACCGACGCCGACGCGGCCGACATGGTCCGGGGCCTGCGCTCTGCGCCGCTGCTGTTCGGCTACCGCGGCTCCGAGCCCGTCGACGTCGACGCCGTGCAGGACGTCATCGCGCGCCTCGGCGCCATGAAGGACGACCTGCCCGAGATCGCCGAGCTCGACCTCGAGCCGGTCACGGTCCACGCGAACGGCCTGATCGCCCTGAGTGCTCGGGCCAAGGTCGTCGCCAGCGCCGATCGTCGCCCCGAGTGGTACGTGCGCCGCCTCAGTCAGACCAGCGCCCTGGGGGATACGCTGGCGTGATGGCCGACCGACGCACCGAGCTGTTCGCCGACGTCTCCCGCAGCGGGTACTACCCGGAGATCGTCGCGCAGGGCCTCGACGACGCTCTCGCGGGAGAGCTGGTCCACGACTACGTGCTGCAGCACGAGCCCACGTTCGAGGGCGACGAGATCCGCCGGCACATGACGGTGCTGGCCCTCACGCCGTCGCGCCTCGTGCTCGTGCACACCGACGAGCACCCCGGCGACGACCTGCTGCCGCGCCCGTACACGTCCACGACCGCCGAGGCGGTCGGGGTGGGCCAGGTGCGCTCGGTCGTCGTCACCCGCATGGTCGCGTCGTCCACCGGCCAGCTCGAGGAGGCCGTGCTCACGATCTCCTGGGGTGCGGTGTCCCGCGTCGAGCTGGAGCCCGCCCGCTGCTCCGACCCCGACTGCGACGCCGACCACGGCTACTCCGGCACGGTGACCGGCGACGACTTCTCGCTGCGGATCTCCACGGCGGCCGACGGCGGCGCCGCGGTCGAGCGGCTGCTGAGCTTCGCCCGGACCCTGACCGAGGCGACCGCCGACGGAGCATCGGCCGGCCGCCGGTGACGTCGGTGCTGCCGCACGGCGTCCGCGGACTCGACGGGCGACCCACGATCGACCGCGTCGTGCCGTCCGTCGCCGCGGCGCTGGGGGTCGAGGGCCAGGTCAACGTGCTGGGCCTGCCCGACGCGGCGCGCTACGTCGTCTTCCTGGTCGACGGACTCGGTCTGGACCTGGTGCGCGCGCACGCCGAGCTCACGCCCTTCCTGAGCGCCGCCACGTCGTTCGACGACGTCGTGTGCGGCCTCCCCTCGACGACGGCCAGCAGCCTGACCTCGCTCGGCACCGGCGTGCGCCCGGGTCGGCACGGGGTCGTCGGATACACCTGCCGCCAC
>JALRKU010000252.1 GCA_023254755.1 Aeromicrobium sp.
ACCCGACGACGACGTCGGAGGCGCGCAGCTGCGACACGACGACGCGGTCGATGAACTCCTGCGGCGACCAGCCGGCCATCTCGCGGTCGAACGCGAGCGCGCGGACCTCGTCGGCGCCCGCCTCGAGCAGGAGCGCGACCCTCCGCTCGACGGTCGTGAGTCGACGGGGCGCCTTGTCGGGCACGAGCACCTCGACGGGATGGGGGTCGAAGGTGACCGCGACGACCGGGCCGCCGACCGCACGGGCGCGGTCGACCAGGGCGCGGTGTCCCCGGTGAACGCCGTCGAAGGTGCCGATCGTGACGACCGCAGGGGCGTCGCGCGTCGTCGTCGCCGCTGCGTCGACCGCTCGCCAGATCACGGCAGAAACTGTGCCACACGTGGTCACGCCGCTCACTCGCGGCCGAACCTAAGAACACTCTCATCGCCGCCTCATCGACGGCTCGCGGCACGTCGGGCAGGCTGGTCGCCATGGACGTCCGACACCGACTCCCGACGCTGCTGGCCGTGGCCGCAGGTCTCGTGCTGGCCGTCGTCGTCGCCGGTCGTGTCACGGCGGGCACCGAGCCGCCGCCGCGCGACACCAGCCCGATCGTGGTCGACGGCACCGCGACACCGGGTCCCGACGCGACCACTCCGACACCGGGCGCGACCGCGGAACCGACGCGCAAGGGCCCTCACGGTGGATCCGTCACGCCGCGGATCCGGCACGATGACGACGACGACGGACCCGACGACGACGACCGCGACGAGGACGACGATGACGATGACGACTGACCGGTGAGGCGCTCCGGTCCGACGCGCCTCACGGTGCGTCAACGCCTCACGCTCGCCGTCGCCGCCGCCGTCACCTCCTCCCTCGTCGTCGTGGGCCTGACGCTGTACGCCATCGAGTCCCGCCGGATCGACCGCTCGATCGACGCCGGCCTCACGCAGGAGCTGGGCGAGTTCCGCGCCCTGCAGACCGAGCCCGATCCCTCCACGCGCAAGCCGTTCGCGTCGGCCGAGCGGGTCATGACCGTGTTCCTGGAGCGGAACCTGCCCGACGAGCACGAGTCGCTGTTCGCCTTCGGCCCCACCGGGGGCCCCTCGTACCAGGGCGACGGGGACCCGGCCCTGCAGCGATCGCCCGCGTTCCGGTCCGTGGTCGACGACCTGCGCGCCACGGGCGGCACCCGCACGATCGACGTCGCCGGCGACGAGTACCGGATCGCGGTGCAGCCAGTGTCCGACGGCGCCGGAGACTCCGCGTTCGTCGTGGCCCACGACGTGTCGGCGAGCCATCGCGACCTGCGCGAGCTGATGCTGACGTACACGCTGCTCGGTGCCCTGGCGGTGCTCGTCGTCGCCGGACTCGCGTCGTGGGTCGTGGGGCGACTGCTCGCCCCGTTGCGGCGTCTCCAGGACACGGCTCGTGGCATCTCCGGAGGCGACCTGACGACCCGGACCGAGGTCACCGGACGCGACGACGTCAGCGAGCTGCAGGTGACCTTCAACGAGATGCTCGACCGCGTCGAGGCCGCGTTCACCGCGCAGCGACAGCTCCTCGACGACGCCGGTCACGAGCTGCGGACCCCTCTCACGGTGCTCCAGGGCCATCTCGAGGTGCTCGACGCGGCCGACCCGGACGACGTCGAGGCCACGCGGGCGCTGCTGCTCGACGAGATCGCTCGCATGTCCCGCCTGGTCGACGACCTCCTGGTGCTCGCCAAGGCCCGCCGGCCGGACTTCGTGCGGCCCGAGAGCAC
>JALRKU010000295.1 GCA_023254755.1 Aeromicrobium sp.
GGGTCGCCGATGACGCGCATCATGACGACGACCAGCGTGACCAGCAGCCAGATCATGGGCACGAGCAGCGCGAGCCGCACGAGCAGGTAGCGGGCGAGCGGGTTGAGGCCTCCGCGTCGCCGGGCGGGGTCTGCCGCCGGCGGCTCGGTGGGGGCCAGGACTTCGGCGGTCATGCCGTGCCTCCTGTCGGGGTCGGTCCGTCGATCGTACGAACGGCACGAGGGGCGGGCCCGCCCTCCTGGAGGAGGAAGGCGGCCCCGCCCCTCATGCAGCGCCTACTTCGACAGGGACGTGAAGCGGAACTTGAACGACGGGTCGAGCGTCGTGTCGACGCCCTGCACGTCGGTGCCCGCGATCGCGACCTGCGATCCGGTGAGCAGCGGCAGGAACGGGACCTGGTCCGCGAGGCGGTCCTGGATCTGCTTCAGCGTGGCCTCGCGCGAGGCCTGGTCGCCGTCGGTCCGCTCGTCGTCGAGGAGCTTGGTCATCGTCTCGTCCTCGAAGTCGGTGCCGATCTCGTTGTAGTGCGAGTTGGTGAAGTTGCCGCTCTTGTCCTTGTCATACGGGCTCAGGAAGGGCGACAGGTAGTTGTCGGCGTCGGGGAAGTCCGGGAACCAGCCGAGCTGGAAGACCGGGTAGCCGTCGGCGTTGTACTCCTCGGAGTAGGTGTTCCACTCCGTCGACTGCAGCGACACCGTGAACAGGCCGGTGTCCTCGAGCTGGCGCTTGACGGCCGCGTACTCCTCGGCCGACGACGAGCCGTAGTGGTCGGGGTTGTACTGCAGCTTGACGTCGACCGGGGTCTTCACGCCGGCGTCGTCGAGGAACTTCTGCGCCTCGGCCTTGTCGGGCGCGTCGCCGTAGAGGTCCTTGAACGCCTCGGTCGCGCCGGCCTGGCCGTCGGGGACCATCGAGTACGCCGGCGTGAAGGTGCCCTTGTAGACCTGCTCGGCCAGCTCACCGCGGTCGATCGACGACGCGACGGCCTTGCGGATCGCGAGCTTCTGGTCGACGTCGTCGCCCGGCATCGTCTTGAGGTTGAAGACGATGTAGCGCAGCTCGCCACCGGCGCCCTTGTGGACCTTGACCTTGTCGTCCTTCTCGAGGCTGGCGATGTCGGTCGGCGTGAGCGAGCGGTACGCCACGTCGATGTCGCCGTTCTGCACGTCGAGCTTGAGGTTCTCGGCCTTGGCGTAGTACTTCATGGTGACCTGGTCGGTCTTGGCCTTGCCGTACGTGCCGTCGTAGTCGGGGTTGGCCTTGAACTCGGCGAGCTGGTTCTTCTCGTAGCTCGCGATCGTGTACGGGCCGGAGAAGCCGTTGGCCTCGACCGCGGCGTCGTCGTCGAGCACCTTGTCGGCCGGGTAGGTGTCCTCGTCGACGATCGGGCCGGCGGACGTGACCAGGACCTGCGGGAAGGTCTGGTCGTTGGGCGCGGCGAGCGTGAAGGTGACCGTCTGGTCGTCGGTGGCCTCGACGCTCTTCATGGCGCCGAGCAGCGAGGCGGGGCCGTTGGGATCGTTGATCTCGACGATGCGCTGGAACGAGAAGGCGACGTCGCTGGCCGTGAGGTCGTTGCCGTTGGCGAACTTCAGGCCGGGCTTCAGGGTGCACACGTACTTGGTGCCGTCGTCGGCGTCGAAGTCGCACTTCTCGGCGGCGTCGGGCGTCAGCTCGGTGCTGCCGGCGGGGAAGTTGAGCAGGTACTGGTACACCTGCGTCTGGACGTTCAGGGAGCCGTTGTCGTAGGACCCGGCGGGATCGATCGAGACGACCTTGTCGGTCGTGCCGACGATCAGGCCGTCGCCCGAATCGCCGGACTTGCCGGCGCCGCACGCGCTGAGCGCGAGTCCGGTCGCGGCCGCGACCGCGACGAGCGCGGTCCCTCGGCGGACGTTCTTCATGGATCTCCTCCTGCTGTCGCGCCCCCGCGCGACCTCGGTTGGCGCACGATCGGTGCGACGGCGAGATGGTTCCGGTCCGGAACCGTCTTGGACGCTACACGCGTCGTGGGGTGCCGTGGGTTGCAGTTTGATGACGCGATCCGCCGTCGTGCCGGGTCGCTGGACACCGCCTGGCGAGCGACACGGTCGACCGGGCGGGCCGCCCGGCCGCGGCCGGACCCGCCTTCTCGCCGGGCGGTGACCTGGCGACCTGATCGATCGACCGACGGGAACGGTGGCGGCGGGCTCCCGGCACGGAGCGGACGCACGAGGGCCGGATAGGCTGGGGTCATGAGCCACGACCAGCCGCTGTCCTCGTTCGACCCCGAGATCGCAGCCCTCCTCGACGCCGAGCTGCGTCGTCAGCAGACGACGCTCGAGATGATCGCGTCCGAGAACTT
>JALRKU010000310.1 GCA_023254755.1 Aeromicrobium sp.
GGACTTGTCGCAGCCGGCCAGGAGCACCGAGCCGTCGAGTCGCTCGGCCATCATGACGGTCTCGACCGAGTCGGCGATGACCTCGCGGCTGACGAGCGAGACGTGCATGCCCTCGTGACCCATCGAGATGCCGTCGGAGACCGAGATGGTGCCGAACTCGAGCGGGTACCCGCCCCCGGCGTGGACGCCGGTCTTGACGGCCTTCGCGAGCCGGTCGAGCGAGAGGTTGCAGGGAGTGATCTCGTTCCAGCTGGACGCCACGCCGACCTGCGGCTTCTCCCAGTCGTCGTCGCCCATGCCCACGGCGCGGAGCATGCCGCGGGCGGCGGTCTTCTCGAGACCGTCGGTGACGTCGCGCGAGCGAGGTTTGATGTCGATGGAGTCGGTCGAGCGGGGGGCGGTGCTGTCGGGGGTGTCGCTGGACATGGGTCAAGAGTACGACCGCCGTCGTACCCGTCCCGAGCAGGTTCGCCGGGTCAGAACAGCGGCACGAGGAGCAGGGCGAGGGTCCAGCTGACGAAGCTGCCGACGAGAACGTACTCGGCGCGCATGCCGTCGGGCTGGTCGCGGGAGATCTCGGGGAACCGCGGGATGCCCTTGGCGGCGACGAGCGCTCCCAGCGCCCCCAGGTTGCCGCCCACCGCGAACGCGAAGACGAGCCACCGCTCGAGTGGACCGAGCAGACGGCCGCCGCGCAGCGTGTTCTCCTCGGCGAGCACCAGCGGCCCCGTGGCCTGGAGCGCCTGGCGCACCACCACGTTGGCGGCGGTCGTGAGGAAGAGCAGGGCGCCGATCGCCAGCGCCGCACGATCGATCGGCACGCCGGCGAGCGCCGGCACGGGGAGGTCGTCGTACCAGTCCTGGATCGGCACGTCGCCGGTGATGTCGCCCGCCGACGCGACCGTCAGGGCCAGGCCCGTGAGGCCGACCGCCACGGTGCCGGCGAGTCGGTGCTGCCGCGCGGCGTCGAGCCAGACGGCGACCACGACGACGCAGATCAGGGCGAGCCAGGTCGTGTGCCAGCCTGCGCCGAGCACGAGTGATCCGCCCACGGCCACGACGGCACCGACCGCGAGGCGCCACCGCGGTACGAGGTCGGCCGCGCCGACGGAGGCCAGCAGGATCGCGAGCGCCGTCATGCGGCGACCGTCGCGATCGACTCGACGAGGGCGCCGATGCCGCGGCGGTAGCGCTGCGACACCGCCGAGGCCGAGATGCCCTCGTCGTCGGCGAGCTCGGCCAGTGTGCGGCCGTCGAGGACCCCGAGCGCGATGCGACGCTGCCGGTCGTCGAGGTCGGTGAGCAGCTGGTCGCGGCACAGGGCGTAGGCGTTGACGAGGTTCACGTCGGCTCCGGTGGTCTCGTGGGCCCGGGCCCAGGTGCGCAGCGCCGGGTACTTGCGCTGACGGGTCTCGGCCTCCTCGACGGCGTCTCGCGCCGCCCACCAGGCCGGCCCGTCCTGGGTCAGACCGTACGCGGACTCACCGACGACCTCGAGCGTGCCGATTCCCAGACCGAACCGGGCGTCGAGTCCCTGCGGAAGGAGCAGCCGCACCAGAGCCGTCGAGCGCAGCGCCTCTCCGATCGTGGCGTAGACGCCCTGGAACTCGTCGCCGATCGTGGCGGCGAGCGGCTGCACGGCGTCGACACGCCGGGTGACGGCATCCAGCGCCCCGAGCAACCCGCGCTGCACGTCGCGTCGCGAGACGTGCTCTCGAGAGCCGACCAGGTCCCCGATGACGGCCACCACGGGTGAAGTCTGGTTCTTCATTCCTCCATGATGAAGCCCAGATCTTCTTTTGTCGAGGATGAAGTCCTGATCTTCACCGGCCAGGGTGCCCCCTCCGTACGATGGCGCCGTGAGATTCGCCTACGCCACCTCCGCCACCGGTCGCGACCTGGATGCCGACCTCCCCCTGCTCCAGCAGGCGGCCGAGCGCCACGGCCTCACGATGGTGCCCGCCCGGTGGGACGACCCGACGGTCGACTGGAACGACTTCGACGTCGTCGTGGTGCGGTCGTGCTGGGACTACATCGACCGCCGCGACGAGTTCCTCGCGTGGGCCGAGCGCGTCCCGTCGCTGCGCAACGACGCCCGCACGCTGCGCTGGAACACCGACAAGACCTACCTGCGCGATCTCGAGGACGCCGGTGTCCGCATCATCTCGACCGCGTGGGACGTGCGCACGGGCGACGACCTGGGCGACCACGCCGAGTGGGTGGTCAAGCCGACCATCTAGTCGGGGTCCAAGGGGACGGCGCGCTGGGACTCCCCCACCGACGTCTACGCGCACAGCGAGGCCCTGCAGGCCGAGGGCCGGGTCTCGATGACCCAGCCGTACGTGGCCTCCGTCGACGACGAGGGCGAGACCGCGATGCTCTACTACGCAGGCCGCTTCTCCCACGCCGTCCGCAAGGGACCTCTGCTCCGCCTCGGCGAGGGCGTCCGCGACGACCGCGACGGCCGCGGCGAGAACCGGATCCGCGTGCCGTCCGAGCAGCAGCGGCGATTCGCCGAGTCGGTGCTCGACGTCGCGACCGAGCTGGTCGGCGCGCAACCGCTCTACGCCCGCGTCGACCTGGTCACGGCCGACGACGGCGAACCGATGCTGATCGAGCTGGAGCTGGCCGAGCCCTACTTCTTCCTCGAGCACGCGCCCGCCGGCGCCACCTACCTGCTGCGAGCCGTCGAGGCGCTGGCGCCCCCGGTCGCCTAGCGCCTGCTGCAGGCCGCGCTCGCACGACACCACCTCTCGACGTGGGTGCGTGGGCGTGCCACCATCGCGCGTGGCCTTCGCAGCACAGCTCCGCTTCTTCGACGTGACCAGCCCCGACGGCACCCGCCTGCGCGCCTGGACCAACGACGCGGACGGACCGACCGTGCTGCTGTCCAACGGCCTCGGCACCAACCCACACTCGTGGCCGTCGCTGCTGGATCCCGACTGCGGGGTCCGCGTCGTCAGCTGGAACCACCGGGGCGTCGGCGGCACCGAGCGGCCGCCGAGCGGGCGGATCAGCCTCGAGACCTACGTCGAGGACGCCCTCGCGGTCATGGACCACGTCGGCGTCGAGTCGGCGGTCGTCGCGAGCTGGTCGATCGGGGTCACGGTCGCGTTCTCCCTGCTGCAGCACCACCCCGACCGCGTCCGCGGCGTCCTGGCGATCGCCGGCGTCCCGGGCGACACCTTCGCGACGATGCTCGCGCCGCTGCACGTCCCGCGGCCGGTCGCGCGGCGGGTGGCCCGCGGGCTGACCCGCGCCACCACGGTGCTCGGCCACCCCCTGGCCCTCGTGACGCGTCGGATCCCCTGGACCACGGCGACCGCCTCGATGGTCCAGCGCACCCGGTTCATCAATCCCGACGCGGACCCGGGTCAGCTGCGCGACCTGCTGCAGGAGTTCTGCACGACGCATCCTGCCTGGTACGCCCGGCTCGCGCTGGCGGTCGGCGACCACGCGCGGATCCCGCTGTCGTCGGTCGACGTGCCGGTGACCTTCGTGGCCGGCCGCTGGGACCTGCTGACCGGGGCCCGCGACATGCGGTCGGCGGCCGAGCAAATCCCCCACGCCCGCTACGTCCTCGCCGAGGCGACGCACTTCATCCCGGTCGAACGACCGCAGCTCGTGCTCGACGAGCTGCGGCTGCTGCTCGGCGAGGTCGGCTGAGGGCTCGCACCCGGGCGGCGCGGGACCCGCGGCCGGCTCAGGCCAGCCGCTCCAGGATGAGCTCGCGCACGCGGCCGGCGTCGGCCTGACCCCGCATCTGCTTCATGACGGCGCCGATGAGGGCGCCGACCGCCTGGTGCTTGCCGTCACGGATCTTCTGCGCGGCGTCGGGGTCGTCGGCGATGGCCTGGTCGACGGCGGCACCGAGCGCGCCGTCGTCGGAGACCACCTCGAGACCACGCGCGGCGACGACCTCCTCGGGCGTGCCCTCGCCGGCCAGCACGCCGTCGAAGACCTGCCGGGCCAGCTTGTCGTTGACCCGACCGGCGTCGACCAGCGCCTGGATCTGGGCCACCTGGTCCGGAGTAATCGCCAGCGCGTCGAGGTCGACCCCCTGCTCGTTGGCGCGCCGCGCCAGCTCACCGAGCCACCACTTCTTGGCGCTCGCGGGCGACGCACCCGCCTCGACGGTCGCCTGGACCAGGTCCAGCGCCCCGGCGTTGACCGTGTCGCGCAGGTCGAGGTCGGAGAAGCCCCACTCGGCCTGGAGCCTGGCGCGACGCTGGGCGGGCGGCTCGGGCAACGAGGCCCGGAGCTCCTCGACCCACTCGCGCGACGGCGACACCGGCGCGAGGTCGGGCTCGGGGAAGTAGCGGTA
>JALRKU010000395.1 GCA_023254755.1 Aeromicrobium sp.
GGCGGTGTCCGCCGCCGGCGGGACCGTACGCGAGCTCGGGCGGGCACACCAGCTGGCGGCGGCCGCCGACCTTCATGCCGGGGATGCCCTGCTGCCAGGCACCGATGAGGTTGGGGAGCGGGAAGCGCGCCGACTGGCCGCGGTCCCACGAGGCGTCGAACTGCTCGCCGGTGTCGAACTCGACACCCACGTAGTGGACGTCGACGACGCCGCCGGCGACGGCCTCGGCGCCGTCACCGACGACGAGGTCGGTGATCTGCAGCTCGGTCGGCGCCGGGCCAGGAATGAAGTCGATCTCGGGCTTGGAGGTCATGTCCCGATCCTCGCACACGGCCCGCAGAGGTCGATGTCATGCTGGGGGTCATGAGAGCCACCGTCCTGCACGAGGTCCGCGACATCCGTCTCGACACGGTCGACGACCCCCGCCTGGTGCTCGACACCGACGCCGTCGTGCGTGCGGTCGCGTCGTGCATCTGCGGATCCGACCTGTGGCCCTACCGCGGGGAGAACCCCTTCACGCAGCCGGTGCGGATCGGCCACGAGCTGGTCGGGATCGTCGAGCAGGTCGGTTCCGGCGTCTCGACCGTCCAGCCGGGCGACTTCGTCATCGTGCCCTTCGCGTACTCCGACAACACGTGCGCCGTGTGCGAGCGCGGCGTCCACACGGCGTGCCTCAACGGCGGCTACTGGGGCGGCGACGACCGCCAGGGGCACTTCGTCGACGGGCTCCAGGGTGAGCTGGTCCGCGTCCCGTTCGCCGACGGGACGCTCGTCAAGACCCCGACCACGCCCGACGAGTCGCTGGTCCCGCACCTGCTGACGCTCGCCGACGTGTTCCCGACGGGCCACCACGCGGCGATGTGCGCCGGTGTCACGACGGGCAGCACGGTCGTCGTGGTCGGCGACGGCGCCGTCGGCCTGTCGGCGGTCCTGGCGGCCAAGCGCCTCGGCGCCGACCGCGTCGTCGCGATGTCGCGCCACGCCGACCGCCAGGAGCTGGCCCGTCGCTTCGGCGCCGACGAGATCGTCGCCGAGCGCGGCGACGAGGGCGCCGCCACCGTGCGCGAGATCTTCGACGGCATCGGCGCGGACTGCGTGCTCGAGTGCGTCGGCACGAACGACAGCATGAAGCAGGCCCTGCGGTCCGCGCGCCCCGGCGGCCAGATCGGCTACGTGGGCGTCCCCCACGGCGTGCAGCTCAACGTGCCGGCGATGTTCGGCCGCAACCTCGGCCTCAAGGGCGGCCCGGCACCGGTGCGCGCCTACCTCCCCGAGCTGCTGCAGGACGTGCTCGACGGCGTCATCACGCCGGGCGACGTGTTCGACCTGTCGCTGCCGCTCGACCAGGTCGCCGAGGGCTACCGCGCGATGGACGAGCGTCGCGCCATCAAGACGCTGCTGACGCTCTGACCGCTACGCGCGGTAGGGCGCGGCCTCGACGACGGCCGCGGTCGTGATCGGACCGTACACGTGCGGGAACCGCGTGTCGCCGACGTCGTCGAACCGCCACGGAGACGTGAGCAGGTCGGTGTCGATCGTCAGGAGGACGACGTCGGGCCGGTCGGCGTAGTAGCGCTCGAACGTGCCGGCCAGCTGGTCGGGCGTCGAGGCGTGGATGAACCCCTCTTCGTCGACCGTGACGCCTCGGGTCGAGACGCGGTACTCCCCCGCCTCCTGGGCCGCGGTCCAGTCCTCGGGCAGGGCGAGGTGGTGGATCCTCATACGATCGTCTCGCCGGCGTCGTTCAGCCGAGCGAGGCTCCGCGCGAACGTCGCGACCTCGTCGGGCGTCCAGTCGGCCAGCAGCTCGGCGATGCGGGCGCTCGCCGAGCGTCGGTACTCGCCGATCCGCTCGACCGCGACGGGCTCGGGCATCAGCAGCTGGGCGCGCCCGTCGTCGGGGTCGGCGACCCGGCGGACCAGGCCCATCCGCTCCAGCGATGCGATGGCCCGACTCGCGGTGGACTTGTGCACGCCGAGCGACTCCGCGAGCTCGCTGCCGCGGATGCCGTCGGGGGCGTTCACGACGCCCACCAAGAACAGGAACGTCCCGTAGTCGAGCTGCGGATGGATGGTCTCGAGACGGCGCAGCGACGTGACGCGCACACGACGGATGAACCGCGTGAGCTCGACGTCGACGTCGACGAGATCGGGCAGGTCACGGCTCATGGGAACCATTCTAGAAAAGTGGTCCCCGCGACCGTGACCTGCCCTCGGTGCCGGGCTCGTCCCGGCTCGTGATCACTTCAGCTGCGACGACGACAGCTCGAGCAGACGGCGCGCCACGATGAGCTGCTGGATCTGCTGGGTGCCCTCGAAGATGTCGAGGATCTTGGAGTCGCGCGACCACTTCTCGAGCAGCTCGGTCTCGCTGTAGCCGA
>JALRKU010000197.1 GCA_023254755.1 Aeromicrobium sp.
GCCCGGCTGGCGCCCCGACACCCCGTTGCTCCTCCAGGCCGCCGATCGCGGCGTGCCGGTGTGGAGCGAGGTGGAGCTGGCGTGGCGCCTGCGTCGCGACGACGCTGCCCCGTGGCTCGTGGTCACGGGCACCAACGGCAAGACCACGACCGTCCAGATGCTCGACGCCATCCTGCGCGCCGAGGGTCTGCGATCGGCGGCCGTCGGCAACGTGGGCCGACCCGTCGTCGAGGCGGTCATGGACGACGACGCCGACTACGAGGTGCTTGCCGTCGAGCTCTCGAGCTACCAGCTGCACTGGACGTCGTCGATGTCACCACGGGCCAGCGCCGTGCTCAACGTGGCGCCCGACCACCTGGACTGGCACGGTGGCTTCGAGGCCTACGCCGCCGACAAGGGCAAGGTCTACGCCAACACGCAGGTCGCCTGCGTCTACAACGTCCAGGACGCCACCACGGAGCGCCTCGTCGAGGAGGCCGAGGTCGTCGAGGGATGCCGGGCGATCGGCTTCACCCTCGGCATCCCGGCGCCCAGCACGGTCGGGATCGTCGAGGACGTGCTGGCCGACCGCGCCTTCGTCAAGGAGCGCATCTCGAACGCCGCCGAGCTCGGCCGGGTCAGCGACCTGGGCACCGACCCACCGCCGCACCTGGTGGCCAACGCCCTCGCCGCCGCGGCCCTCGCCCGTGCCCACGGCGTCTCGGCGCGCGCCGTCCGCGACGGGCTGCGCAGCTTCCGTCTCGACGCCCACCGCAACGCCGAGGTCGCCGTGGCCGACGGCGTGCGCTGGGTCGACGACTCCAAGGCCACCAACCCCCACGCCGCACTCGCGGCACTGCGCGGCGTCGACCACGCCGTGTGGATCGCGGGCGGCCTCGCCAAGGGCGCGACCTTCGACGAGCTCGTCGAGGCGGCGCGCGGGCGGTTGCGCGGCGTGGTGCTGATCGGCACCGACCGCGCCGTCATCGCCGAGGCCCTGGCCCGACACGCGCCCGAGGTCCCCGTCACAGAGGTTGACTCCAGTCACACTGATCTCATGGATCACGTGGTCGAGGCGGCGGCCCGGCTGGCCCAGCCCGGAGACACCGTGCTGCTCGCGCCCGGCTGCGCCTCGATGGACCAGTTCGTCGACTACGGCGATCGCGGTGATCGCTTCGCCGCTGCCGTCCACCGGCGGACGACGCGATGAGCACGACCACGCGCGAGGGCTCGGCGCCCGTCGTCGTGGAGAACGTCCGGCGACTGCTCGACCGTCCGCTGGCGTCGTACCAGCTCGTCCTGGGCTCCGCCGCGCTGCTCCTGGGACTCGGGCTGATCATGGTGCTCAGCGCCAGCTCGGTGTTCTCCCGCACGATGTACGACGGCAACTCCTACGCGATCATCCTGCGCCAGCTGCTGTTCGCCGTCGCGGGTCTGATCGGTGCCTACCTGGTCACCCGCCTGTCGTGGAAGACGCTGCGCCGGCTCGTCCTGCCGTTCCTCGGCGTCACCGTGCTGCTGATCCTCGCCACGTTCGTGTTCGGTCTGAACATCCGCGGCAACCGCAACTGGCTGCCGCTGGTGGCCGGGTTCAACCTCCAGCCGTCCGAGTTCGCCAAGCTCGGCCTCGTGCTGTGGATCGCCCACTGGTACGCCGGGCACCAGAAGGCGCTGCAGACCCCGCGGCTGGTGATGCTGCCGATGGTGCCCGTCGCGGGTGCCGTCACCGGACTCGTGGTCCTGCAGCACGACCTCGGCACCGCCCTGGTGCTGTTCTCGGTCATCGTCGGCATGCTCTGGGTGGCCGGGCTCCCGCGCCGCCAGATGACCGGCGTGCTCGCGGGGCTGTTCGCGGTCCTGCTGTTCTTCGTCGTCACGTCGCCGCACCGCATCGTGCGCCTGCTCAACTTCACCGACCCGCTGTCCGACCCGGACTACGCGGGCTACCAGTCGATCCACGCCAGCATGGCGCTGGCCCGCGGGGGGTTCTGGGGCGTGGGGCTCGGCGGCAGCCGGCAGAAGTGGGGCTCGCTGCCCGACGCGCACACCGACTTCATCCTCGCGGTCACGGGGGAGGAGCTCGGCCTCCTCGGCGCTCTCGTCGTGCTGCTGCTGTTCGCGACGCTGGCGTTCGCCGGCATCCGCATCGCCACGCGGTCCCGCGACCCCTTCGCCCGCTACGTGGCGGCCGGCATCACGATCTGGATCGTGACGCAGTCGGCCATCAACGTCGCGATGGTGCTCGGTCTGCTCCCGGTCATCGGCATCCCGCTCCCACTGATCTCCTACGGTGGGTCCAGCATGTTGGTCACCCTGCTCGCGATGGGCTTCCTGCTCCGCTGCGCCACGACCGAGCCCGGCGCACAGCGTGCGCTGGAGGTCGGCCGCGCGGCTCGCGCGCGTCGACGGGGTGCCCGGGGAACGAGGAGCTGAACGGTGCGGGTCCTGCTCGCCGGCGGCGGGACCGCCGGCCACACGTCACCACTGCTGGCGACCGCGGCGGTGCTGCGCGACGGCGGCGCCACGATCACGTGCCTCGGCACGCCACGCGGCCTGGAGGTCACGCTCATCCCTCAGGCGGGCTACCCGCTCGAGCTCGTCCCGCCGGTCCCGCTGCCGCGGCGCCCCGGGAAGGCCATGGCGCAGGTGCCCAGCCGGCTCCGCGCCGCCGTGCGTGCCACGCACGAGGTGTTCGACCGGGTCCGACCCGACGTCGTCGTCGGGTTCGGCGGCTACGTGTCCGTGCCGGCGTACCTCGTCGCGCGCAAGCGAGGCGTGCCCCTGGTCGTCCACGAGGGCAACACCAAGCCGGGGATCGCCAATCGTCTGGGCGCCCGCTTCACCCGGCACGTCGCCACCAGCTTCCCCGACACCGAGCTGCGACACGGCCGGTACGTCGGGCTGCCCATCCGCGCCGAGATCGCGCACCTGGACCGTGCCACCGTGCGCGCCGAGGGCCGCGCCCACTTCGGCCTCGACGCCGATCGACCCACCCTGCTGGTGACCGGCGGGTCCCAGGGCGCTCGGAGCATCAACACCGCGGTTTCGCAGGCGTCCCGTGACCTGGCCGACGCCGGGGTGCAGGTGCTGCACGCCGCCGGCCGGGTCGACGAGGTCGTGCTCGACCGTCGCGACGGCGACCCGCCGTACGTCGTCGCCCCGTTCGTCGACCGGATGGACCTCGCCTACGGCGCGGCCGACCTGATCGTGTGCCGGTCGGGGGCCAACACCGTCACCGAGGTCGCGGCCGTCGGGCTTCCGGCCGCCTTCGTCCCCCTGCCGCACGGCAACGGCGAGCAGGCGCTCAACGCCCACCCGGTCGTGCAGGCCGGGGGCGGCCTGCTGATCGACGACGCCGCGCTGTCGGCCGCCTGGATCGACAACGTCGTCGTGCCGCTCGTCAACGACCCCGCACGGCTCTCGGCGATGTCGGCGGCGGCGTCGGGCATCGTGCGGCGGGACGCCGCCGAGCGGCTCGCGGCGATGGTCGTCGAGGCAGCGGCGCCGTGAGGATCCCGGTCCCCGACGTCA
>JALRKU010000434.1 GCA_023254755.1 Aeromicrobium sp.
CCCCGACCACCTGCGGATCACCTTCCGGGTCGTCGACGGCGACACGGAGCTGGCCCGCGGCAAGGACCTCGACCGGGTCCGCGACGCGGTCCGCCCCCACGTCACGGCCGACCTGCGCGCCGAGTCCCGACGGGCGGAGCGCACGGGCCTCCGCACGTGGGACGTCGGGACCCTCGAGCCGTCGATCACGGTCGGCCAGGCGACGGGCTACCCGGCGCTGGTCGACGAAGGACCCGGTGGCGTGGCGCTGCGGGTGCTCGACGACCCCACGGAGCGCGACGTCGCGATGGTGCGCGGGCAGTCGCGGCTGCTCTCGTTCGTCGTGCCCTCCCCCGTTCCGGGGATCGGCCGCTCGCTGGACCTGCGGACCAAGCTGCTGCTCTCGACCGGGCCCTACCCCGACCCTGCCGCGCTGATCGACGACGCGTTCCTCGCCGCACTCGACCACCTGGTCGTCCGTCACGGCGGGCCGGCCCACGACCAGGCGGGCTTCGAGCGGCTCCGTGAGCTGGTCCGCGCCGACGCCTACGAGGTCACCGAGCGGGTCGTGACGGCGGCGACCCAGGCCCTCACCCGTCTCGGTGACGTCGTCCCCGACTCCTCGGCGGTGGGCGAGGACGTCCGCGTCCAGCTGTCGTGGCTGGTCTACCCCGGTTTCGTCCGCGACGCCGGGGTCACGCAGCTGCCCCGCCTGCCGATCCACCTGCAGGCCGCCGCCCGACTGCTGCAGTCGGGCGGCCACCCCGCACTCGGCGACGTCCAGGACCTCGAGACCGAGTTCCACCGCCGCACGGCGTCGCTGTCGCCGATGCGACGGCTGGCCCCCGACGTCCAGGACGTCCGCTGGGCGCTGGAGGAGCTGCGGGTGAGCCTGTTCGCCCAGAACCTGCGGGCCGACCGTCCCGTCAGCGTCAAGCGGCTGCGCGCCCTCCTCGACACGCTGCCGACCCCCTGATCCTCTGCAAGGATCGAGGCATGGCGAACATCGTGGAGTACACGGCCGAGATCGACGCACCGGTGTCGGTGGTCTTCGACTACCTCGACGACTTCACGAACACCAAGGACTGGATGTACGGGCTCGAGGAGATCGAGCCCGTCGGCGACCAGCTCCACGGCGTCGGCGCCACGTACCGGGGCACCATGAAGCTCGGCGTCACGCTCCGCTCGACGCTGCGTTGCACGGCCTGGGAGAAGGACCGGCTGCTCGAGATCGAGTCGATCGACGGCATCCGCAACACCCAGCGGTGGACCTTCACCGACCTCGGCGACGACCGCACCAAGGTCGACGCGTGGATCAGCTACTCGCTGCCCGGCGGGGCCGCGGGTGTGGCGATGGGCCGGGTCGTCAAGCCGGTCGTCGCGGTCGCGGTCAAGCAGACGGCTGCGTCGCTCGCACGCCACGTCGAGGCGTCGCACCGAGGCGCCTGAGCGGCCCGGAACCCGACGACGGCGCCGCCCCCTCGGGGACGACGCCGTCGTGACGTGCGGTGTGGTGGCTGCTCAGCCGACGTCGAGCAGGTCGATGACGAACACGAGCGTCTTGCCCGACAGGCGGTGTCCGCCGCCGGCGGGACCGTACGCGAGCACGGGCGGGCACACCAGCTGGCGGCGGCCGCCGACCTTCATGCCGGGGATGCCCTGCTGCCAGGCACCG
>JALRKU010000024.1 GCA_023254755.1 Aeromicrobium sp.
CTCGAGGACATCTCGAGCCCGCGCTGCGTCGAGATCGAGCGCCGGCTCATCGACGCCCTCGACATCCCGGTCTTCCACGACGACCAGCACGGCACCGCCGTCGTGGTCCTCGCAGCGCTCATCAACGCGGTGCGCCTGACCGACCGGGACATGGAGGACCTGCGCGTCGTGATCTCCGGGGCCGGTGCGGCCGGCGTCGCGATCACGCAGATCCTGCGCTCCGCCGGCGTGCGTCGCATCAGCGTCGTCGACCGCGCGGGTGTCATCCACACCGGCCGCGACGACCTCAACGAGGTCAAGCGGCTGCTGGCTGAGCAGACCGCCGACTGGGCCCGTCCGGGCTCGATCGACGACGCCCTGGTCGGGGCGGACGTCCTCGTGGGCGTCTCCGGCGGCACGATCGCCGAGTCCGCGGTCGCCACGATGGCCGACGACGCGATCGTGTTCGCGCTCGCGAACCCCAACCCCGAGGTGCACCCCGACGTCGCGTCGCGGCACGCCGCGGTGGTCGCCACGGGTCGCTCGGACTTCGCGAACCAGATCAACAACGTGCTCGTGTTCCCCGGCATCTTCCGCGGGGCGCTCGACGTCCGGGCGACCGAGATCTCGGAGTCGATGAAGATCGCTGCGGCCCGGGCCGTGGCCGACCTCGTCGGCGACGACCTCGCGGCGTCCTACGTCATCCCGTCGCCGTTCGACGCGCGCGTGTCCACGGCGGTCTCGAAGGCGGTCACCGACACCGCGCGGCGCGAGGGCGTCGCCCGTCGCCCGTACTGACGGCTCGATGTTCGCCGCCTACGTCGAGCGACCCGACGCCGACGACCCGCTCAGCGCGCTCGTCGTGGGCGAGCGGCCGGATCCGGTCGTCCCCGACGGGTGGACGACGGTCGAGGTGCGCGCCGCGTCGGTGAACCACCACGACGTGTGGAGCCTGCGCGGCGTCGGCCTGAAGGACGAGTTCCTGCCCATGATCCTCGGCTGCGACGCGGCCGGGATCGACGAGGACGGTCGCGAGGTGATCGTCCACGGCGTCATCAGCACACCGGAGTGGACCGGCGACGAGACGCTCGACCCACGGCGGACGCTGCTCTCGGAGAAGCACCAGGGCACGTTCGCCGAGCGGGTCGCGGTGCCACGGCGCAACGTGGTGCCGAAGCCGGCTGGGCTGTCGCTGGAGGCCGCGGCCTGCCTTCCCACGGCCTACCTGACGTCGTACCGCATGCTGTTCACCCAGACCGACCTGCAGCCGGGCGACACCGTGCTGGTCCAGGGCGCGAGCGGCGGGATGTCGACCTCGCTGATCATGCTGGCCCGAGCAGCCGGACTCCGCGTGTGGGTGACGTCGCGCGACGAGGCGAGCCGCGAGCGTGCGTCGACGATCGGCGCGCACGAGACCTTCGCGTCGAACGAGCGGCTGCCCGAGCGGGTCGACGCCGTGATGGAGACCATCGGACGCGCCACGTGGTCGCACTCGATCAAGTCCCTGCGCCCCGGCGGCACGCTCGTCACGTCGGGTGCGACGTCGGGCGACCTGGAGAAGGGCGAGCTGCGGCACGTGTTCTTCCGCCAGCTCAAGATCCACGGCTCGACGATGGGCACCCGCGACGAGCTCGACGCTCTCGCGCGCTTCATGGCCGAGCACCGCGTGGAGCCCCTGGTCGAGCGGGTCCTCCCGATGGATCGGGTCGCCGACGGCATCCGCGCCGTGAAGGACGGCGAGGTCTTCGGCAAAATCGTCCTCACCCGCTGACGAGTCACGAGCTCCCGGCGACGAGTCACGCGTTTCTGCTGACGAGTCACGAGTTTCCGGTGACGAGTCACTCACGACGTCCCGGCCGTGCGCGGTTCAGCGAGCCAGAGGCGCCCACGACACGCGGGCGACCGCCTCTTCGAAGCGCCGGACCGCGAGGTCCACGAGTCCCGGGTCGGGCGACGCCTGCAGCAGGGGAGCCGTGACCACGTCGGCACCGCAGTGCTCGAGCTCGCGCTGGAAGTGACCCGGCGCCAGCAGATAGCTCGACACGACGACGCGCTGTCCGGGCCGGCGGCACTCGGCCACGACGTCGCGCAGCGGACGCCCCGACCGACCGACGTGACCGACCGCGATCCGGCCGCCCCAGAGCGCGCCGAGGCGACGCGCGGCCTCCTCGGTCGCGTCGGCGCCGCGAGCGTCGCTGGACCCGGAGGCGCCGAGCACGACGACGTCGTGGGCGCGGGCGCCGGCCTCGTGCAGCCGTCGGACGCCGGTCTCGGCGAGCTCCCAGTCGGGGCCGAGGGGGGCCGCCGCCACCCTGCCGGGCGCGGCGGCCACGGCCTGCGCGATGTCGTGGTGCACGTGGTACCCCGCGGACAGCAGGAGGGGGACGACCACGGCGGGTCGACGCAGCCCGTCGAGGACGGTCTCGAGGCGGTGCTCCTCGACGTCGACGACGGCGGCGCGCACCTCGAAGGCGGGCAGCGCGCGCCGGATGCCGGCGACGTAGCGGCGGGCGGTCTCCTGCCCGAGCGGGTCGGCCGTGCCATGACTGCAGGCCACCAGGACGGGGTTCACGGCATCTCCTCGGGGTCGGCGAGCGACAGCTGGTAGCCGCGCTTCACGACGGTGCGCACGGGGCAGGTGGGACCCATCGCCTCGCGCAGGCGAGCCACGGCGACCTCGGCCGTGTGCGGGTCGGTGGAGTCGCCCGGGAGCGCCGCGAGCACCGCGGACCGCGAGAACACGACCCCCGGCTCGGAGGCCAGCAGGCGAAGGACGCTCAGCGCGCTGGGCGACAGGGCGATGCGGACGTGATCGACCGAGGCCGCCGTCGCGTGGACGCGGAGTCGCCCCGCGGTGGTCGCGATGCCCAGGTCCTCGTCGCCGAGCCGCAGGATGACGGACCGCACGAGGGCGCCGAGACGCCCGCGGTCGGGGATGAGGGGGTCGAGCCCGGACATGCGCAGCGGCTCGGCGGTGACCGGACCGACCGCGGCGATCAGCAGCCGGCCGGTCTGGGCCAGGGCCGTGACGTCCTTCCAGGCTCCTCCTGCGTGGACCGCCTCGAGCCAGGCCGCCGCGCCGGGCGCGGACGTGAACAGGACGGCGTCGTACTGTGCGGCCGCGAGGTCGGCCACCGAGCGGCGCACGGCGTCGGGGTCGGGCGGCGGTCCCCACCGATAGATGACCAGGCCCGCCACCGTGGCGCCCGCCGCGCGGAGGGTGTGCTCGAGGCCGTCGTCGCCGGCGCCGTGGTGCTGGACGGCGACGCGGAGGCCCTCGATGCCGTCGGCGACCAGGAACTCGGCGATCTCCTGCGAGGTCTCGGACTCGGCGACCCAGTCGGGCCGGAGGCCGGCCGCCTGCAGGGCCCCGCGGGCCTTGGGGCCGCGGGCGACCAGTCGCGAGGTGCCGAGCGACTC